>DATETD010000355.1:0-4794 GCA_035283885.1 Rhodocyclaceae bacterium | reverse complement strand
CGCTCACCGCCGTCGGCGTCGGGCTGCTGACGATCTACGATATGTGTAAGGCGGCGGATCGCGGCATGACGATAGGCGAGATCCGCCTGCTCGAAAAATCCGGCGGCAAATCCGGCGACTGGCGCGCGGATCGCTAGGCCGCGCATCGCCGTAATTTTCGACTGCGATCGAAAACGGATTCGAAAGCGTGTCCGCGAAAGGCGCGAAAAGCAGCAACGAAAGACACGAATATTTTGACGCAGTTCGATTTCGTTCGTGCTTTTCGCGGACTCGATTTCGACTTTACCGACGAATTCGGATTGAATCGTTTGCGCATACTTGCTAATATTCCGCCCCCGCTGCCGTTTCCTTGCCCTCGCAATGGCGGCGGTTTGAATTTGCAGCGTAATTTGCACCGTTCAGGATGAATTTTCATGGCAGTTATCGGCAAGATCGTCGAGGCGAGTATGCGAGGCATTGCGCGGCTGGTCGGCATCGGTCTATTTCTCGGCGTTTTTTGCGTAGGCAATGCCTGGGCTGCTACGGCGGGCGCTAGCCGGCCCATTCCCCCTGCGCGCGCGTCGATCGCTATCGACGATTCGACCTGGATCGAGCCTTACCGCCTCATCGCGCTCGGCGATGTTTTTAGCATTCTTGAAACGGGCGATGCCGGCGTCGGTTTTTCCGCTTTTCGCGCCGCAGGCGAGACGATTTTATTGGCCGAATTGAGCGAGCAATTGAATCGGCAAGGCAGCGTCGGCGCCGATTCGATTGCGGTGCTTTATCCGGAGTTGGGCGAGCCGTTCCGCAGTATTTTCGCCAAGATTATCGAGGGGATCGAGGGGCAGCTCAAGATTCAGGTGCGCAGTTATGCCGTGGGTGCGGCGGTGAATGTCGCCGATTTGAATGCGCAGTTGAAGCGTAGCGGCACGCGGGTGGTGATTGCCTTGGGGCGGCAAGGTTTGAAGACGGCGACGGCTTTGGATAAGGAGATTGCGGTGGTGGCGGGCGCGGTGCTGGCGATGCCCGAGGCGGACAGCCGCCCACTGTCGGGCATCAGTCTGTCGCCCGACCCGTCCTTGATGTTCGCGCGCCTCAAAACCTTGCTGCCCGGCGTCAAACGCGTGATCGTGGTCTATGACCCGAAGTCGAACGAGTGGTTGATCAAGCTGGCGCGCGAGGCGGCCAAGGCGCAGGGCTTGGAGTTGACGACGCAGGAGGCGCGCGATCTGGCGACTGCGGCGCGTCTGTACGAGGCGGCTTTCGCCGGCGCCGACGCGCGTCGCGATGCGGTCTGGTTGCCGCAGGATGCAACGACGGTCGATGACGCCACGATTTTGCCTCTGGTGTTGAAAGAGTCGTGGAATCGCAGCGTTCCGGTGTTTTCGAGCAATTTCATGCATGTCAAACGCGGGGTGTTGTTTGCGCTGTATCCGAACAATCTCGAAATGGGGCGAACCTTGGCGAATTATGCGCTCGGCGCGCTCGGCGGCGATTCCGCACGGCGTGGGGTGACGCCTTTACGCGAATTGCACGCCGCCGTCAATTTGCGCACGGCGAATCATATCGGCGTCAAAATCGACGACCGGCAGCAAAGCGCTTACGAATTCGTCGTGCCGGGAAACTGATTTTTGCGTATGCTGCGGCCTCGGGACGAATGCTCCGTCTCGCCAGCGCCGACTTTCGCGTTCCGGCTCGGACGCGACGAGCGTTACCTTTATCGGCGCATCCCCTTATCGAATGGCTTATTATGGAATACGAATTTACGATCGGTCTGCGCTACACTCGCGCTCAATCGCACGAAGGCGCGGCGAATCGCTTCATCTCGTTTATCGCCCTGATCTCGATGCTCGGCTTGGCGCTTGGCGTCGCCGCGCTGATCGTGGTGCTGTCGGTGATGAACGGCTTCCAAAAGGAATTGCGCGAACGCATTTTGGGCGTGGTCTCGCATGTTCAGGTCAGCGCCGAAGGCGGCGAACTCGCCGACTGGCGGCAGACGATGCAAAGCGCCGCGAGCCATCCGCGCGTGCAGGCGGCGGCGCCGTATATCCAGGCGCAAAGCATGCTGACGTTCGATGGCGAAGTGCGCGGCGCGCTGGTGCGCGGCATCCTGCCGTCGGTCGAGGATAAGGTCGCCGATTTCTCGCGGCATATGCGTTCGGGCAGCTATGCGCGTCTGCAAGCCGGCGAGTTCGGCATTATTCTCGGCTCGGAACTGGCGCGCGCTTTGCATGTGCATACCGGCGAGAAGGTGACGCTGCTCGCGCCGCAAGGGCTGGTGACGCCGGCGGCGGTGTTGCCGCGCGTCAAGCAGTTTCGCGTCGTCGGCATTTTCGAAGTCGGCATGTTCGAGTTCGATTCGGGCTTGGCCTTGATCCATCTCGAAGACGCGCAAAAGCTCTACCGCATGGACGACCGCGTTTCGGGCGTCAGACTCAAACTCGACGATCTGTTCGCCGCGCCGCAGGTCGGGCGCGAGTTGCTGCGCATGCTCGACGTCGACGCCTGGGTCACCGACTGGACGCGCAGCCACGCCAATTTCTTCCGCGCCGTCGAAATCGAAAAGCGCATGATGTTCTTGATTCTATTGCTGATCGTCGCCGTCGCCGCCTTCAATATCGTCTCGACCTTGGTGATGGCGGTGACCGACAAGCGTGCGGATATCGCGATTTTGCGCACCCTCGGCGCCAGCCCGCGCAGCATCATGGCGATCTTTATGGTGCAAGGCACCTTGATCGGTTTGACCGGCCTCGCCGCCGGAATCGCCGGCGGCGTAGCCTTGGCGTTGAATGTCGATGTGGTGGTGCCGGCGCTCGAACGCGTGCTCGGCATGCAGTTTCTCGCCAAGGACGTGTATTACATCAGCGAATTGCCGTCCGATCTGCATTGGGACGACGTTGCGACGATAGGCGTCGTATCGTTCGTTCTCACGATCCTGGCGACGATCTACCCCAGTTGGCGCGCCGCGCGCACCCAGCCGGCGGCGGCGTTGCGTTACGAATAAGGGCGCAGCCGTCCCACCAGCGCCGAGTTGTGCGATTATCCAAAAACCTCTTCTATCCACGAAAAACACGAAATACACGAACAAAAACAACAGGCGGCGCCAAAAGATCGATATGTATTTGATTCTTTTCGTGCTTTTCGTGTATTTCGTGGACAACCGCTTTTTCTTGGTTTATGTGAAAGGCCGGGCAGTTCGCCGCGTGCGATGCCAAAGTCGTAGCGTCAACACCGCGGCGGCGGCGGTCGCCAGCAGATGCTTGAGGGTATGGCCGCTCGTCCATTGCAGCGCATGCAAAATTTCATGATCGTTAAGCTCCGCGATTTTGGCGGCGACGTAGAGCGCGATGGCGAGCGCGAAGCACCATCGGTCGGCGCTTGGCGTCGGATACAGACCTTGCCACAGCGGAATCAGCAGCAAAGGCAGCAACTGCACGAGCAGATAGGGGCGCAAATCGCCTTGCCCGTGGCGGTCGGTGAAATGCCACCAGGCGACGCTGAGCGCCGCCAGCAGCGCGAGGATCGCCGCTTCGGCCTGGGGCTGGCGGCTTTGTCCGGTTTCGGCGCGCACCGCGGCGAGTAAACCGGCGCAGGCCCAGGCGATCGGCAGCCGATCCCAGACCAAGCGCGCATTGTCGGGCGCGAGATGGTAATACGCCGATCCCAAGGCGGTCAGCGTCAATCCGAGCAGAAACAGACGATAGCCGCACCACGCGGCGCCGATGTGTGCGCGTTGCGGGCGCAGCGCGAGCCAGCCGATCAGTCCGACCAGCGCAAAGCCGAGGTTGGAGAATACGTCGGCGCTATGTGGGCATCCGAGAAAAACGCTGTGGTCGGCGAAGGCGTGATAGTTCGCCGGCTGCACGATAGGCCCATGCCATAGCATTGCGCCGACGATGAGCGCCGTCAGCGCCGACGGCAGGAATTCGATGGGACGTTGCATGATGCGCTCCTTCTTTAGATGTGACGAAGAAGGCGTCACATTACCGAAGTTCGCCGCCGCAGGAAAACGAAAAGCGACGGTGTCACCGGATTTACGCGCTAAAGTAGCGTATCCCGCTACTTTTATCGCCGCCGCTATGAGTGAAGTCAAACAATTGATCGCCACCGTCAAACGTCAACTCCGTCTTCAGGGCTTGAATTATCGCGATGTCGCGGCGGCGCTGAAGTTGTCCGAAGCCAGCGTCAAGCGGCTGTTCAGCGCGGGCAGTTTTAGCTTGGAGCGCCTGGCCGAAGTCGCCGCTTTGCTGGGCTATACCGTGGCCGAGCTGGCGCAGGAAGCGGCGGCGGGTGCGCCGCTATTGCATACTTTGAGTGAATTGCAAGAGGAGGAATTGGCCTCGGACACCAAGCTGCTGTTGGTGGCGGCCTGCGCCTTGAATCATTGGGGATACGCCGATATCCTGCGAACGTATCGGTTGACCGAGGCGGAATGTCTGGAGCGCCTGCTGCGCCTCGATCGTTTGCGCCTGATCGATCTGTTGCCGGGCAACCGCATCCGGCTGCGCGTCGCGCGCAATTTCGATTGGTTGCCGCACGGGCCGATTCGCCGCTATTTTCACGAGCGCGGGCAAAGCGATTTTCTCAACAGTCGGTTTACCCAGGACGGCGAGGCGCTGGCGTTCGTTCATGGCATGCTCGGCGACGACGCCGTCGCCTTGATGCAAAACGAGATCCGTCGTCTGCGCAAGCGGTTTAGCGATCTGCACGAGGAGGCCACGGCCTTGCCGTTCGAGCAGCGTCACGGCACGGGGGTATTGCTGGCGATGCGCGAATGGGAGCCGGAGGAGTTCGCGCGATTGCGACGTTGAAGGT
>DATETD010000354.1:0-7555 GCA_035283885.1 Rhodocyclaceae bacterium | reverse complement strand
CCCTGGAACGGGAGTGCCGGGCGTAATCCGGCTCCTGGGCCTGCTCGTCGCGGTGTGGCTGCTCGCGGCTTGCGGGCAGCCGGCGCCGTGGCGGCAGGAATCCTATGTCTTCGGCACGCGCGTCGAATTGTTGATCGTCGGGGCGCCGCACGCCGAGGCGCAGGCGGCGGGGGCGCTGGTTTTGCGCGAATTCGACCGCTTGCATCATGCCTATCACGCCTGGCGAGCGTCCGAATTGACGGCCTTGAACGAGGCCTTGGCGGCGGGTCGGAGCCTGGAGGTGTCGGAGGAGTTGGCCGGATGGGTGCGCGAGGCGCAGGCGCTCGCGGCGGCGGGCGAGTATTTATTCGATCCCGGCATCGGGCGGCTGATCGCTTTATGGGGATTTCAGAGCGACGAGATCGAGCCGGTCGCGCCCGATCCGGCGGCGATTCGCGCCTGGTTGGCGCAGCGTCCGTCGATAGCCGATGTGCGTGTCGATGGGCGGCGCGTTTCCAGCCGCAATCGCGCCGTGGCCTTGGATTTCGGCGGTTATTTGAAGGGCGTCGCCCTGGATCGTGCGGCGGCCTTGTTGAAACGGCAGGGCGTGCATAATGCGCTGATCAATATCGGCGGCAATATTCTGGCCTTGGGCGACAAGCAGGGGACGCCGTGGCGCGTCGGCATTCAACATCCGCGCCCGCACGAGGTCGGCGGCGCGCCCCTGGCGACGCTCGAATTGCGCGACGGCGAAGCGATCGGCACCTCGGGCGATTATCATCGCTATTTCATGCGCGACGGGCAGCGGTTTTGTCATCTGCTCGATCCGCGTAGCGGCCAACCGGCGACGGCGACGCAGGCGGTGACGGTGTTGATTCCGCCGGGGCCGTCGGCGGGCATGCGCTCCGACGCTTTATCCAAACCTGTGTTTATCGCCGGCGCCGATTGGCGGCGCATCGCCGATAAATTGGAATTGACGGCGGTGTTGAAAGTCGGCGCTGACGGGACGGTGGAGGCGACGCCGACGATGCGGCAACGGTTGAAGTTTGTCGATGTCAAGGAGGCGAAATGAGCGACGAGCGCGAAATACAAAAAGCCATCCAGCGCACGGTGGGCATCGCCGTGCTGAAAAAACTCGGGCGCTTGGCGCAGCAAGAAGAGGCGCAAGAGCGCAACAAGGCGCGCTGGGCGCGGCGATTGTCCTTGGCGTTCGTCGTGGCGATTCTGCTCGCGGCGGCGTGGTGGGCGTGGGCCTAGCCGCCGTCTGCGCCGACACTCCGCTACGGCGGTAGGCTGCTACAATGAGGCCACTATGATCGGAATCTTCCTGATAACTCACAGCACCTATGGCGAGTCTTTGATTCAATGCGCCTGTCACATCATCAATTCGCGCCCGCCGCAAATCGCTCAGTTGGGCGTAGCGGCGCAGGACGATCCGCTGGATATTTTGCCGCTGGCGCGCGAGATGCTGCAAATGGTCGATAAAGGCGATGGCGCGCTGATTTTGACGGATATTTATGGGGCGACGCCGTCGAATATCGCCATGAAGTTGTTACAGCCGGGGCGTGTCGAAGGCGTGGCCGGCGTGAATTTGCCGATGCTGCTGCGCGCCATTACCCATCGTGAAAAAGCCATGGATGTGTTGCTGACCCGTGCGGTGTCCGGTGGGCGCGACGGCGTTTTGAATATGTTGAAACATTGATATGCCTAAAGTCGAAGTCGAAATCGTGAATAAACTGGGTCTGCATGCGCGCGCCTCGGCGCGGCTGACGCAATTGGCCGGCTCCTACCCGTGCGAAGTGTGGATGGAGCGCGGCAAACGGCGCATTAACGCCAAAAGCATTATGGGCGTGATGATGCTGGCGGCCGGCAAGGGCGCCAAAGTGATCGTCGACACCGAAGGCGAGCGCGCCGACGAGGCGATGCGCGCTTTGGTGGCCTTGATCGCCGACCGCTTCGGGGAGCCCGACTAGGCTATGAGCTTTTCTTTGCATGGCCTGGCGGTTTCGAGCGGGATTGCGATCGGGCGCGCGCATCTGGTGTCGCACGCCAGTCTCGAAGTCGAGCAATATCAACTGCGCGAGCGCGAGGTCGCCGGCGAGCTCGCGCGTTTGAACCATGCGCTGGAGACGGTGACCAGCGAACTCGAATCCTTGCGCAACGAGGCGACGATCACCGGCGCGCCGCCCGAATTGTCGGCGTTGATCGATGTACATGCGATGATGCTGGCCGATCCGACGTTCACCGAAGCGGTGCAGGACTTGGTCAGCGAGCGACGCTGCAATGCCGAATGGGCCTTGGTGCAGCAGATGCAGCAGGTGGTGGCGCATTTCGACGAGTTCGACGACGTCTATCTGCGCGAGCGTAAGCAGGACATCATGCAGGTGGTCGAGCGCGTGTTGCGCGTATTGCAAAATCGCCCGCGCAAACTGGTGCGGCGGCGCACCGACGACGATTTCATCGTGGTCGCCAACGACTTGTCGCCCGCCGACACGATACAGTTCAAGAGCCTCAAAATCGGCGGTTTCGTCACCGACCTGGGCGGCGCGACCTCGCATACGGCGATCGTGGCGCGCAGTTTGGCGATTCCGGCGATCGTCGGTCTCCAGCATGCGCGCCCCTTGGTCCAAGACGACGATATGCTGATTATCGACGGCGCGCGCGGCGTGTTGATCGTCGATCCGACGCCGCGCATTCTCGACGAATACCGTCTGCGCAAGACCGAATTGGAATTGGAGCGCAACAAGCTCAAACGCTTGAAGACCGCGCATTCGGTGACCTTGGACGATGTGCAGATTCAGTTGTGCGCCAATATCGAGTTGTCGCAAGACGCCGAACAGGCCCGCGAAGTCGGCGCCGACGGCGTCGGTTTGTACCGTACCGAATATCTATTCATGAACCGCGACGAATTGCCCGACGAGGACGAACAGTTCGAGGCTTATCGCAGCGTGGTCAAAATCATGGCCGGGCGACCGGTGACGATACGTACATTGGATATCGGCGCGGATAAGGAGGCGCATGCCTTGAGCCGACGTAGCGGCGGACGCAATGCGCCGAATCCGGCGCTGGGGCTGCGGGCGATTCGCTATTGTCTTTCCGATCCGCAGGTGTTTTTGGTGCAACTGCGCGCGATTTTACGTGCATCGCATTTCGGCAAGACGCGCTTGCTGATTCCTATGCTCGCGCATGTGCATGAAATCAATCAGACCTTGGCCTTGGTGGAAAAGGCCAAAGATCAATTGCGCGAATTGCGTCAGAAATTCGACCCCTCGATCGAGGTCGGCGGCATGGTCGAGATTCCGGCGACGGCCTTGGTGCTGGGGCCGTTTCTGCGTCAGCTTAAATTCCTGTCGATCGGCACCAACGACTTGATTCAATATACCCTGGCGATCGATCGCACCGACGGCTCGGTGGCGCATCTCTATGATCCGCTGCATCCGGCGGTGTTGCGTTTGATCTGCGCCACGCTGCAAGGCGCGGAGCGCGGCGGCCTGCCGATATCGATTTGCGGCGAAATGGCCGGCGATCCGAAACTGACGCGGCTGTTGCTCGGCATGGGCTTGCGCCAGTTTTCGATGCACCCGGCGCAACTGCTGGAGGTCAAGCAGCAAGTCATGATGGCCGATGTCGCTCAATTGACGCCGAAAGTGGCGCGCATCCTGAAATTGGATCTGCCGGAAAAAATTCGCGAACTCGTGGAAAAACTCTAAGGAAATACGTTAAGTGGATAGTTCGTTTATGAGAGCCGATTCGCCGGGCGTCGGTGCGACGCAGTCGCAAATCGCCCGTTTCGCCGAGCCGCTGGCCTTGCGCAGCGGGGCGATCTTGCCCGGCTTCGATTTGGTGTATGAGACCTACGGCGAACTCAACGCCGCACGCAGCAACGCCATTTTGGTGTGTCACGCCTTGTCGGGGCATCATCATGTGGCCGGCTACGCGGCGGACAATCCGGCGAATGTCGGCTGGTGGGACAATATCGTAGGCTTAGGACGACCGTTGGATACCGAGCGCTTCTTTATCGTCGGCGTGAATAATCTCGGCGGTTGTCATGGCAGCAGCGGCCCGCCATGCCTCAATCCGGCGACCGGCAAGCCCTGGGGCGCGGATTTTCCGGTGGTGACGGTGGCGGACTGGGTCGATGCGCAGGCGCGTCTGGCCGATGCCTTGGGCATCGACGCCTGGGCGGCGGTGATCGGCGGCAGCCTCGGCGGCATGCAGGCGCTGCAATGGGCGATCGGCTATCCCGAGCGCGTGCGCCATAGCTTGGTGATCGCCGCCGCGCCGCGTTTGTCGGCGGAAAATATCGCCTTCAACGAAATCGCGCGCCAGGCGATTCTGACCGATCCGGATTTTCACGGCGGACATTTTTACGAACATGGCGTGCGCCCGGTGCGCGGTCTGCGTCTGGCGCGCATGCTCGGGCATATCACCTATCTGTCCGACCATCAAATGGCCGAGAAATTCGGGCGGCGCATCAGCCCCGGCGCGGGCAGCTATAGTTTCGATGTCGAATTCGAGATCGAATCCTACTTGCGCTATCAAGGCGACAAGTTCGCCGGGTTTTTCGACGCCAATACCTATCTGCGCATGACCAAGGCTTTGGATTATTTCGATCCCGCCAAGGATTTCGACGGCGATCTGGCGGCGGCCTTGGCCGTGGCGCGCGCGAAGTTTCTGGTGATTGCGTTTTCGACCGATTGGCGCTTCTCGCCGAGTCGCTCGCGCGAAATCGTGCAGGCGCTCGTCAAGAACGGTCAGTCGACGGCGTATGCCGAAGTGCGTAGCGTGCACGGTCACGACTCGTTTTTGATGGACGACGCCTATTACCATGCGGTGGTCGACCGCTATTTGAAGCAGCAGGTGAAATTATGAACGGCGCTTTGCAACGTCCCGATTTCGATTTAATCTCCAGTTGGGTGCAGCCCGGCGAGCGCGTGCTCGATCTGGGCTGTGGCGATGGCTCCTTGCTCAAGCGCCTGATCGACGAACGCGGTGCATTGGGGTATGGCGTCGAACTGGAGGATAGCCAGGTGCTCGCGGCGATAGGACGCGGCATCAATGTGATCCAGGGCGATCTCGAAAAAGGCTTGGCCGGTTTCGACGACGCGACCTTCAGCCATGTGGTGTTGTCGCGCACCTTGCAGACGGTGCGCCATACCGAACGTCTGCTGGCCGAAATGCTGCGCGTCGGTCGCGAGGCGGTGGTCAGCTTCCCGAACTTCGCCTACTGGAAAAATCGCATGACGGTAATGGCCGGGCGTATGCCGGTGTCCGAGGATTTGCCGCACGAATGGTTCAATACGCCCAATTTACGCTTCTTTACCTTGCTTGATTTCGAGTCCTTATGTGCGACGATGAACGTCGCGATACGCGAGCGCCAAGTTCTGGACGAAGCCGGCAATCAAGTGATCGAGGAACCCAATTTCCTGGGAAGCCTCGCTGTGTATCGACTCGGGCGCTAAATGTACTCTCTAGCGTAACCTTCAGCGTAACTTCAAGCGTAACGCCAGCGCCGCATCCAATGCGGATGGCAAAGTTTTCGACGGAAGATAGGTATGAACACTGTGAAATGGGGCGCGCCGTTGGCGGCGATGCTGGTCTCTCTGTTGGGGGTGTGCGGCGCATCGGCGCAAATGGCGCAAATGGCGCCCGATGCCGGCTCGTTGATACGCGATATTTCCGGCAGCACCCAGCCATCGCGCTTGCCGGACACCGTGCCGCCGGTGATTCTTCCTGGGGAAGAGGCCCCGCAGGACAAGAATATCAAGTTGCGCATCAAGGATTTTCGCATCGTTCAGGCCACGCTGTTTACCGAGGCCGAGTTGAAAGCTTTGCTCGCGGACTTGATCGGCAAGGAACTGAGCTTGGCGCAATTGCAACAGGCGGCGTTGCGTATCGGCGACTATTATCGGCAGCGCGGTTATTTTGCACGGGCTTTGCTGCCGCGACAGGTGGTCGAAGATGGCGTGGTCGAGATTCGCGTGCTCGAAAGCACCTTGGGCGGAGTCGAGATCGCGCCGCCCTTGCCGAGCCGGGCGCACCCCGAAGTTGCGCGGCAAACCGTGTTGGCGCAACAAAAAATCGGCGAGCCTTTACGCCCGGACGATGTATTGCGCGGTTTGAAACTGCTCAACGAAACCCCCGGTTACGGCGTCAAGGCGACGCTCAAGCCCGGCGCCAAGGAAAAAGAAACCAACCTGGTCATCAATCTCGAAGACACCCCCTTGGTCAATGGGGCGGTGATGGCCGACAATCGCAGTTCGCGCGGCACCGGCGCGGAACAAGTGGTCGGCACCGTCAATATCAATAATCCCAGCGGTCGCGGCGATCAGATCGGCTTGGTGGGCTTGGCGAGCCAGGGGAGTCGCTTTATGCGGACAGCCTATACCGTCGGCCTCGGCTATAGCGGTTTGCGTATCGGAGCGAATGCTGCGGGTTTGAGGTATAAGCTGGTCGGCAGTTTGGCGTCGCTGAATGCCGAAGGCAAGGCTACGATCTACGGCGTGACGCTGGCGTATCCTCTGCTCAAGACCCAATCTTTGAACCTCTACGGCAACGCGAATTCCGACGTCAAACATTTCGTCAACGACATCGCCGGCGCCAACTCCAGCAATAAAACGCTCAGGACTGTGGGTCTATCGCTGACGGGCGATGCGCAGGACGAATGGGGTGGGCGCGGGTTGAATCAGTTTTCATTCATTTGGGTTACCGGCAATGCCGATTTGTCGGCGAACGCCGCCGATATGGCGAGCGATCTGACCTTAAGCCGGACGCATGGAACCTACCAGAAAGCCTCGTTTTCGCTGGCGCGCTTGCAAAAGTTGACGGACAAACTCGGGCTGTTCGTCAATTATTCCGGGCAGTTGGCCAACCGTAATCTCGATTCGTCGGAAAAATTTTCCTTGGGCGGCGGCAACGGCATCCGCGCGTATCCTTTGGGCGAGGCCTCGGGCGATCAGGGCTGGATGTTGATTTCGGAATTGCGCTACAACCTCGACGACAACCTGCAACTGGTCGGTTTCGTCGATACCGGCAGCGTGACTCAGCATAAGTATCGCTGGAGCGGTTGGAATACGACGGCCCCCGATCAGTCCAATGTGTATAACTTGATGGGCGCCGGGATGGGGCTAAACTGGACCGGTAAGGACAAGCTGATGTTGCGTTCGAGCTTGGCCGGTCGCTTGGGATCGAATCCGGGACGCGATGCGACCACGGGGAGCGATAGCGACGGAACCAAGCGCAATCTCAGAGTCTGGGTACAGTTGATTCAGCCTTTCTAAGGTCGAAGCGGTGCGGGAGAAATAGCCATGAAACAGAATCGAATCGCCCAGTGTCTGTCGCAAGCGTTCGCATGCGCCGTCGGCAGTCTCGCCATGGTGGCGGCGATCGCGCAGACGCCGGCGCCGGATACCCTACCGATCGGCGGCGTGGTGAAGCAAGGGCAGGCGACGATACAGCAAGCCGCTGGGCGGATCGATATTCAGCAAAGCAGCCCAAAAGTCGCGATCGACTGGACCAGCTTCAGTATCGGCGCGCAGTCTGCGGTGAATTTCAGCCAGCCGAACAGTTCGGCCAT
>DATETD010000353.1:0-3515 GCA_035283885.1 Rhodocyclaceae bacterium | reverse complement strand
GCCGCGACCGACCTTTTGGCCGACGTGCTGTAGTTCAGAAGTCGCGCTGTGCGACCGGTCGGCTCGATTGTCCGCAGAAGAGCCCAACGACGGGTGAGTGGCGATAACCTCCGTCCGTTTCAAAAGCGATCCCACGCTGTCTTTCGTTTAGCCGTTTGATCGACTTGCTCTGTAGTAAAAGGCGGCGGTGCTGCGCGGCCTTGCCGCACTAAAAGTCGGCGCTGGCGAGACGGATCGCAGCGGATCGTCGCGGCTCGTAAGCGCCGACGCAGCTTTTTTTAGCGCCAAATAGTCGGGCAGCGGCCTCGCCGGTTTACACTCCGCGCGCGCCGAGGTGGCGTGTTGATGTCAGAGGAATTCAGTCGATGAACTGGTTACGTCGCTTGCTACGCAAGCCTGCGGTTAATCCCGTGGTTAAGTCCGAGCATAAGTCGGTGGCGGCAACGCAGCCCGCCGCATTTTCTCCTTCCCCGGCGGCGTCCAAGCCTGCGCCCAAGCCCGTCCCCGTCTCCGTGTCTGCGCCGCTTGCCGCCGATCCGCCCGAGGTTTGGATCGTGGCGATCGCCCAGGCGCCCGACAAGGCGACCGGGCTGGCTTGGCTGCAAACGCTGGCGGATGAAGAGTCCTTGCTCGCGGTGGCGATCCAGGCCGGATTTGCCGATGTGCGTTTTGCCGCTGCGCAACGCTTGACGCAGTCGGCTCTATTGGAGAAAGCGGCCCAGGCGAGTCGCGAGAAGGATAAGCGCGTGCATCGGCATTGCAGCCAGGTGCTGAAACAACGGCAGGAGGCCGAGCAGGGCGCGCGCCGTGCGGCGAGCTTGCAGGCCGAATTGCAGGCGCTGCTGGCGCAAGCGCCCGTGTCGACGATGCGCTTGATCGAGCTTGAAAAAGCCGTGAATGCGCTCGACGCGCAGGCGGCGGGGGCGCACGAGTGCGCCGTCTTGATCGAGGCAGCGCATCGGCGCGCGCAGGACGAAGCCGTGGCGCGGCGCGATCTGCAACGGCGCTTGACGCAGGCGACGGCGTTGGCGGCGGAATATGCGGCAACGGAGGCGATCGATGCCGACCAATGGCAGATTTATAGCGAACGTTATGCGACGCTCGCGCGCGAGCACGCGGCTTTGCCCGGTTGGCTGGCCGAACTGCCGGCGGCGCAACAGATGGCGACGCTGCTCGCGACCGTCGCCGAGCGCGTGCAGATGCATGCCGACGAGTTGGAATCGATTCGGCGATGCGAGGCGTTTTTGGCGCAAAGCGAAGCGAACGGTAGCGATGCTACGCCCGACGAAGCCGCAGAAGCCACATGGGACGCCTTACCCAAGCCGCGCCAAGACGCGGCGCTGCGCGCCTTGCAACAACGCTGGCATGCGCTGCGGCGCTCCCCTGCCCCCCCGGCGATCGAAACCGCAGCCGTCGATATGGCGCAAGAACCCGTGCGCGATCTGCCCGCGCTCGACGAAAAGCAGTTGAAATCGCAGTTGAACGCGCAGTTGAACATACTCGAAGACCGCTTGACTCAGGGCCATTTGGCCGAAGCGGAGGCGCTGGCTAAGGAGATCGCGACGCTGCTGGCCGGGCGGCGGCTGCATGGCGCAGCGGATGCGCGTTGGCAACGGCTGAACGTGCAGCTTGGCGAATTGCGCAGTTGGGCGCGTTGGGGTAGCGCTCAGGCGCGCGAGAAATTGATCGTTGACGCCGAGGCGCTGGCGGCGGCGCAAGCGCCCGTCAAGGAGTTATTGACGCGCGTCCCGGCCTTGCGCGAAGAATGGAAGCGCTTGAATGCGCATGGCGCGGCGACCAAGGAACAATGGCTGCGCTTCGACGGACTGCTGGAGCAGGCGTATGCGCCCGCAGCGGCCTATCTGGCCGCAGAAGCGGCGCGTCATGCCGAGGTCGAGACTGCCAAGAACGCCTTATGCCAGGAGTGGGAAACGGCGCTCGCGGCCATCGTGTGGGAGAGCGCCGACTATGCCGCCGACTATGCCGCATTGGAAGCGCAACGGCAGGCGATGTTGCAGCGCTGGCGCGATTTGGGCAAAGCCGCGCCGCGCCAGGAACGCCAGTTGCGCAAGCGTTTCGATACCACGCTGGCGGCAGTCGATGCACGCCTGGACGCAGTGCGCACCGCCGAGTTGCAGCGTCGCCGGCAACTGATCGCCGAGGCCGAAGCCTTGGTGCATGCGCCCGATTTGGGCCGCGCGATCGCCGCCGCCAAGGAGCTGCAAGATCGCTGGAATACCCAGGCCGGGCCGCTGCGCCTTGCGCGCGGCGACGATCAAATCGCCTGGCGGCATTTCCGCGCCGCGTGCGACGCGCTGTTCACGCGGCGTAACGAACAGCGCGCCGCACACGCCGCGCAGCGCGAGCAACTGCAACAGGAACGTCTGGCGTTGCTCGACGCTTTGCAGCAGGCGGCGGACAGTAGCGATGCCCAGGTGTTGAAGCAGGCGCTGATGCAGTTCGACGCCGAGTGGTCCAAAAATAAGGACGATGCGCTCGAACTGCGCGCGCGCGAACTGCGGCAGCGTGTGCAGCAGCGCATCGACGATTTGCGCCGCGAAAAGGCGCGGTTGCGCTTTACGGTATTGGCGCAAAAGTCGGCGCTGGCGCAACGGATCGAACAGGCGGTGCTCGATGGCCTCGGCGAATCGCCCTTGACCGAGTTGCAAGCCGCCGTTCAAGCCGAATGGCGCGCCTTGCCGCGACTCGCCGCCGCGATCGAACAGCGCATGGTCGATCGTTCGCAACGCGCGGCGCAGATGGTCGCCGACGTTTGGACTCAGGGAGCGGCGCAACGCGAATCGTTGCTGCTCGATCTGGAATTGGCGCTGCAACTGCCGTCGCCCGGCGTCGATGCCGAGGCGCGTCGTCAGCGGCAGTTGCAACGCCTGCAAAAGCGCTTCGGCGCCGAAGCGAACGGCATGACGGAAATCGAAGAGCAGCTCGGCGAATGGCATGCGATTCCCGCGCCATCGACGCCGGCGCATCGGCAACGCATCGAGGCTATCGTCGCGGCGCTGGTCGGACGGTCGATGTCGACGGGGGAAAAATCTGCTCGAATACGCTAATGCCCGACTTGTTTAATCGGATATTTGGGCTAATCTGGGTTAACCTTTAACCGATAGGAGTCCGCCATGAACGATCAAGTCAAAATCTGCATCGACCGCGAGGTCTATGAGGGCTTGCAACGCCTGATGTCGCCGCCCATCAACGATGCCAACGGCGTCATCAAGTCCTTGCTCCATTACGACGGCCATGGCAGCCGCGCGGCGCTGGCGATGAGGGCCGACCAGCAGCATTTCAGCTACAAGCAGGAACTCGAACGCGCCAGTCAAGGCGTGTATGACTGCGGCGGCTGCACCTGAGCCGGGGGCGGCTAGGGGGCGGCGGCGATCGCTCGATCGTTCTTAGGGTCGATTCACCCAGAACCCGGTGGTCGGCGATAGGACGCCCGGCGGCGAGGTCGGCAAGGCGCCGAAATCGAGGTAGCCTTTCGTCGCCAGATAGGCCGCCAA
>DATETD010000352.1:0-7729 GCA_035283885.1 Rhodocyclaceae bacterium | reverse complement strand
AGGGTTTTTTCGACACGCGAGTCGAAGGCGCTGCTCAGGCGGTCGATGCTATCGTCAACGGCTTCGGTGGCGTCTTCGATGCGCTCTTTCAGGCGCTCGGTGTTGCTGTCGATCGCTTCGCGCGCTTGCTCTTCCAGCGATTCGCCGGCCTTGACCAGCGCCTCGAACACTTCTTCGCCCTTGGAGCCGGCGACGGTGCTGGCGCGCGCCAGGGCGCCCAGACCGGCGAGCCATACGGCGCGCTGCGAATCGATCAGTTTCAGCGAAACGTCGCGCGTGAGGTGCAGTGCTGCGCTGGCGCCCTGACGGCCCTTGGCGGTGACGGCCTTCAGCGGGGAACCCGTTTCTTCGACCTTGGCGGCTTTGGGCTTGCGCGCCGGTTTTTCGGCGGCGGCTTTGGCAGGTTTAGCGGCGGGTTTAGCGGCGGCGGTCTTGCGTGGTTTGGTGTTTTCTGCGGTATCGGTCATGAGATCTCTCCGTTAAAAAATCGATAAGAAAAAAGTCTGTTGCTTTGTTGTCGGTGAACGGGATGCAGTTTCGCCTAAGCGATTAGAGAAATCAACCTAACACCGCACCGTATCGACGGACTTTCGGAATATCTGTCGGGTTTATGCGACGGTGTAAGCAACGATGTTAGCAAATAAGCGGGCAGGCTACGACGCCCAGGAGGCGAGTTCGCCGGGACGCGCTACGCCCCGTTCCGAGACGATGGCGGCGATCAGCGCTGCGGGGGTGATATCGAAAGCCGGATTGCCGATGCGATGACTTTTGCTGCTCAACTCCGTCGCCGCGCGCTCCTCAATCGGGATCGCTGCGCCGTCGGGGCAGGCGAAGTCGATGGTGGATAAGGGGGCGGCGATATAGAAGGGGACGCCATGCGCCTGAGCGGCCAATGCTTTGAGGTAGGTGCCGACTTTGTTGGCGGTGTCGCCGTTGGCGGCGATGCGATCGGCGCCGACGATCATCAAGTCGACCTTGCCTTGCATCGTCAGCAAACCGGCGGCATTGTCGGCGATCAGCGTATAGGGCACGTCGGCTTCGGCCAGTTCCCAGGCGGTGAGCAGTCCTTGGTTGCGCGGGCGGGTTTCGGATACCCAGACATGCACGGGGAAGCCCGCGCGATGCGCGGCGTACACCGGCGCGAGCGCGGTGCCGTGCGCCGCCGTCGCCAATCTGCCGGCATTGCAATGCGTCATGATTTGAATCGGCCCGTCGCTGCGGCGTGCGGCCAAGAGCAGCGCGAGTCCATGTGCGCCGATCGCGGCGTTGGCGGCGCTGTCCTCATTAGCGATGGCGCGCGCCTCGTCCCAGGCGCGCTGCCTCCGTCCCGCCAGCGCCGAGTTTTGCAGCACGCGCTGCATGCGCGCCAAGGCCCAGTGCAGATTGACCGCCGTCGGACGGGTCGCCGCCAAGACGGCGACGATTTCATGCAGGCGTGCGTCGTCGGCGTCGGCATTGTCGAGGCCCAGCGCGACGCCGTAGGCGGCGGTGACGCCGATCAAGGGCGCGCCGCGCACCTGCATGACGCGAATCGCCGTAGCGGCGTCGTCCAAGGTGCGAAGTCGCACTGTGACGGCTTCGTCGGGCAGCCGGGTTTGGTCGAGAATCAGCACCGAGTCGCCATCCTCGATCAGGGTGGGAAGGATGTTCATGCGCTCAACTCAGCTTGCCGTGGCAGTGCTTGAACTTCTTGCCGCTGCCGCAGGGGCAAGGCTCGTTGCGGCCGATCTTGGGTATGCCACGTTCCACTGGCGTATTGGGTGCGGGCGTAGCGTCGTCCTCGCCGGGCGTGTCGTAATCGGCATGGCGATACTGCACGTTTTCCGGCGCCGACGGCGCTTCGACTTGTTCGATCTGCTCGGGGCCGCGAATTTCCACCGTCGTCAAGAGTCTGACGACATCGCCGCGCACCACTTGCAGCAAGGTCTCGAATAGTTCGAAGGCTTCGCGCTTGTACTCCTGCTTGGGATTTTTCTGCGCATAGCCGCGCAGATGGATGCCTTGACGCAGATGGTCGAGCGCCGACAGGTGTTCGCGCCAATGCGTATCCAGACTTTGCAGCATCACATTGCGCTCAAATCCCGCCCAGGCTTCGAGGTCGACGCGTGCAATCTTATCGGCATAGCCGATATCGGCGGCCTCTTGAATCTTCTTGAGGATATCGAGGTCGGAGAGTTGGGTGTTTTCCTTGACCCAGACGGCAACCGGCAGCTTGAGTTGCAATTCGGCGGCGAGCGCGGTTTCCAATCCATGCATATCCCATTGTTCCTCAATGCTTTCGGCAGGAACGTAGGTGCGGAACATATCGTGGATCAAGCCTTGGCGCATCGCGGTAATCGTTTCGGCGATGCTGGCGCTATCGAGCAACTCGTTGCGCTGTTGGTAAATCACTTTGCGCTGATCGTTGGAAACGTCGTCGTACTCCAGCAATTGCTTGCGAATATCGAAATTGCGTTGTTCGACCTTGCGCTGCGCCGATTCGAGCGAGCGCGACACCAGCGGATGCTCGATCGCTTCGCCTTCGGGCATCTTCAGCCGCACCATGATGGTGTTGAGCCGGTCGCCGGCGAAAATCTTCAGCAATTGATCGTCGAGCGCCAGATAGAAGCGCGAAGAGCCGGGGTCGCCCTGACGTCCGGAGCGTCCGCGCAATTGGTTGTCGATGCGGCGCGACTCATGGCGCTCGGAGCCGATGATATGCAAGCCGCCGGCGGCGAGCACGGCGTCGTGCACGGCCTGCCATTCGGTTTTAAGCGTAGCGATGCGGGCGTCCTTATCGGCGGCGGATAACGCCTCGTCGTTGCGCACCGCGTCGAGCGACTTTTCGATATTGCCGCCGAGCACGATGTCGGTGCCGCGGCCGGCCATATTGGTGGCGATGGTGATGACGCCGGGGCGGCCCGCTTGGGCGACGATCTCGGCTTCGCGTGCATGCTGTTTGGCGTTGAGCACTTGATGCGCCAGCTTTTCTTTTTTCAGCAATTCCGACAGCAGTTCGGAGTTCTCGATCGAGGTGGTGCCGACCAGCACCGGCTGGCCGCGTTCATGGCAGCCGCGAATATCGGCGATGATCGCCGTATATTTCTCCTGAGCGGTGCGATAGATTTGATCGTTTTCGTCGCGGCGCACCATCGGGCGATTGGTCGGAATCACCACGGTTTCGAGGTTGTAGATCTGTTGGAACTCGTAGGCTTCGGTGTCCGCCGTTCCGGTCATGCCCGCGAGCTTGGCGTACATGCGGAAGTAATTCTGGAAGGTGATCGACGCCAGCGTCTGATTCTCGGCCTGGATCGCCACGCCTTCCTTGGCCTCGACCGCTTGATGCAAGCCGTCCGACCAGCGCCGACCGACCATTAAGCGTCCCGTAAACTCGTCGACGATCGTGACTTCGCCATCCTGGACGACATAATGCTGATCGCGATGGTAGAGGTTGTGGGCGCGTAAGGCGGCGTAGAGATGGTGAATCAGTAGAATGTTGCCGGGTTCGTACAGGCTGCTGCCGGCGGGCAGCATCCCTAAGCGTTCCAGAATCTGTTCGGCCTTTTCGTGGCCGGCTTCGGTCAGCAGCACTTGATGCGATTTGAGATCGACGGTGTAGTCGCCGGTATCGACCTCGCCTTCGCCCTTGGCGGCTTCGCCGCGTTCGAGCAGCGGCGGCACGGCGTTCATGCTCACATAGAGGTCGGTATGGTCGTCGGCCTGGCCCGAGATAATCAACGGCGTGCGCGCTTCGTCGATCAGGATCGAATCGACTTCGTCGACGATCGCGAAATTCAGGCCGCGTTGCACGCGCTCCTCGGCGGAATACACCATATTGTCGCGCAGGTAATCGAAGCCGAATTCGTTGTTGGTGCCGTAGGTAATATCGGCGGCGTAAGCGGCTTGTTTCTCGTCGTGCGCCATCTGCGACAGATTGATGCCGACGCTGAGGCCCAGGAAGCGGTACAGTCGTCCCATCCATTCGGCGTCGCGTTTGGCGAGGTAGTCGTTCACCGTCACCAGATGCACGCCCTTGCCGGAGATCGCATTCAGATACACCGCCAAGGTGCCGGTGAGCGTTTTGCCCTCGCCGGTGCGCATTTCGGCGATTTTGCCGTTGTGCAGCACCATGCCGCCGATCATCTGCACGTCGAAATGGCGCATGCCGAGCACGCGCTTGCCGGCTTCGCGCACCACGGCGAAAGCTTCGGGCAGCAGCGCATCGAGTGTTTCGCCTTGCGCATGGCGCTGGCGGAACTGTTCGGTCTTGGCGCGTAAGGCGTCGTCGCTTAGCGCCTGGATATCAGGTTCGAGCGCATTGATGCGCGCAACGGTTTGCGAATATTGCTTGATAAGCCGGTCATTGCGGCTACCGAAAATTTTCTTGAGAAATCCGGAGATCATGGGTTGTGCGGCGACAAACCTGCCGAAAAAAGCGGGAGGCGAATTTTAGCATGCAGGATGCGCTTGCCAGCGAAGCGCGAACGGGGATAGCATGCGTCTCATTTTCCGAGGGGCGCACGATGGCCGCACGCAGTCTTGAAGAACATTTGGCCGGCGGCGAGGCGATGGCGCGTCTGGCGGCGCATGGGCAACGTTTATTGCAGTTTCAGAGCCTGCTCGAAAAAGCTTTGCCCGAAACCTTGCGTCCGCATGCGCGCGTGGCGAATTTCAAGCTGGGGCGCTTGATCGTTCATGCGGCGAATAGTGCGGTGGCGGCCAAAGTCCGCCAGTTCGCGCCCAGCATTGCCGCCGAATTGTCGCAATCCGGAACCCAGGTCAGCGCGATCGATGTGAAAGTGCAGCTTCGCCAGCGAACGGCGCGCGCGGCGCCCCATCGCCGTCCCGATTTGCCCGGAGAAAAGCAGCAGCAGGCCTTGGATACGCTGGCGCACGCTTTGCCGGACGGCTCGCCGCTGGCGCACGCTTTGCGGCAGTTGTTGCGGGCGGTGAAGTCCTAGCCCGCGAGTCAAGTCGCCTGAGCGACGCCCCAATAGTGGTAACTCAAAGGTCGAAAGCCGGGTAGATACATGCTTTTCATACCATCGACATTGAAGCCGCTGGTCACCAGCAAGGCGGGAATGTCGCGATTGAGATGGCAGCCGCCCGAAAAGCGTTTCCAGTACGGCGTCAAGCGATCTTGCCAGTGCGCCACCTGGCGATCCGGCGCGCGGCCATGTTCGCTATAGATCAACTGGCCGCCGGGTTTGAGCACGCGCCGCATCTCCGCGAGCGCCGCCTCGGGGTCGGGGATAGAGCACAGGGTGTAGGTGATGACGATAGTATCGAAGCTCGCGTCGGCTTGCGGAATTTTCTCGGCGGACAGGCCGATCAGCTCCAGCGTCAAGCCGGTTTCGGCCAGGCGTCGTCGCGCCAGTCGATGCAATTGCAGCGCAGGATCGAGTCCGACCAACTGGCTGACCCTGGCCCTATCGTAATGCGGCAGATTCAAGCCGCTGCCGATGCCGATCTCCAGCACGCGACCGTGCGCCAAAGGCACGACCTTCTCGCGTTGCCGCCGAATCGGTCGCGTGCCGCAGGTCAGATCGATCAGATGCGGCAGAATGTGTTTGTCGTACCAATTTTCATTCATCGTATTTCCTCGTTTATCGTTCGGTCAGCTTGCCGTCGCGTCTAAATCCAACGTGCGCCGTTTAAGCGAACACCGCCACGCATTGGCGGCTCAATGCGACCAAATTGCCCTGCGCCGACCAGATCGAGGTGTTTTGCCAGGCGTAACCGTCGGTGGCGGCGGTCAGCGAGGTATCGAAGCGGAACCAGTCGTCGCGCTCGTCCTCGTGCAGCGGTTCGACCAACTCCAATGTCCAGTTGATCGAACTCAACATCGACGGCGTCTTGAGCAGCGAGATCGCCGACGGGGGAATCGCATCGGCCAAACATACCAGATGCGTTTCGGCAGCGACGCTATCGGCGCGAAAACGCACGAAAATCTGCGCCGTAGCGTCGGCGGCGGCGGAGTACGGCGGCTTACCGGCGCCCCAACGCATATGAAAATTGCGCATAAATTCCGGCGTCCGGCCTTCGACGTAGGGCCAATCGGCCACGGTCTGCGGCGGATTGGCTGCCGGCGGCGCCTGCGGACGTTCGACGATAGACGAGGCGCGCGCCGCGCCGAAGATGCCGATCGCCGTAAATGCGACCTTGCCGTCGACCAGAATCCGCGCTTCCAATTGCGTTACCGATTTGCCCTGTCGCAATAATTCGGCGCGGGCGACGATGGCGCCGGGCGGCACGGGGGCGATGAAATTGACTTGCAGCGAGCGCAAGGCCACGTCTTCGCCGATAACGGCGCGCATCGCCAGCACCGCCAGCGCCGCTTGCCAGCCGCCATAGGCCGAGCGCCCTTGCAGCCAGTCCGGCGTCAGCTCCAGCGTTACGGCGTTGGCTTCGGTGTGTGCTGCGGCGAGTAGGGTCGAGTAATTCATTGTCGTTATCTCCTGCGGAGCCGGTCAAGGGCTAGTCGCTGGCCGTCCCGCCAGCGCCGAGTTTCGAGGGGGCGAAGGCGTGTTACTTGCCTATGCAAAATCGCGAGAATATCTCGCCTAACAAATCGTCGGCGCTGAATTCTCCCGTAATGCGCGCCAACGCTTCTTGCGCCAAACGCAGTTCTTCGGCGCAGAGTTCCAGTTGTTTTTGCTGCAAAGCCGCGGTATCGATGCGTTCGGCGCAGGCGGCGAGGGCTTCGAGGTGGCGGGTGCGCGCGAGTATCACGTCTTCGCCGTGATTGCTCCAACCGGCAATGCGCAGCAATTCGTCATGCAGCAGCTCCATGCCGTCGCCGTTTTTGGCGGAGAGGCGCAGATGCACCCGTCCTTCGACTTGGCGGCGTTGCGGCGGCAGGTCGGCGAGGTCGCATTTGTTTTCTATCAGTACATGTTCGACGCCGGGCGGGAATTTCGCGGCGATGGCGAGGTCGGCGGCGGCGACGCCGGCGCGCGCGTCGATCAACTGAAAAATTACGTCGGCGCGCTCGATTTCGCGCCAACTGCGGTCGATGCCGAGTCCTTCGACATAATCGTCGGTGTCGCGCAAGCCGGCGGTGTCGACGATATGCAGCGGTATACCTTCGACCTGGATGGTTTCGCGCAAGGCGTCGCGCGTGGTGCCGGCAATCGGCGTGACGATGGCGCGCTCTTCGCCCGCGAGCCGGTTCAGCAGCGAGGATTTGCCGACGTTCGGCAGGCCGGCCAAAACGACGTGCAATCCCGAACGCAATACTTTTCCTGCATTGGCGCGCCGCTGTAGGCGTGCGAGACGGTCTTGCAGCGTGCTGAAATGGCGGCGGATATCCGCCGGATCGGGTTCGTCGAGTTCTTCTTCGGGGAAGTCCAGCGTCGCTTCGACGCGTAGGCGCAGATCGATCAGCGCTTGCAGCACGTCATGGATTTCGCGCGAGAATTCGCCCGATAGGGAACGCAAGGCCGAGCGCGCGGCGGCGGTGGTGGTGGCGTCGATCAGGTCGGCGACGGCTTCGGCTTGCACCAGATCGATTTTTTCGTTGAGGAAGGCGCGTTGCGAGAATTCGCCCGGCTGGGCTAGGCGCGCGCCGAGTTCGAGGCAGCGCGCCAGCAGCATGTGCAACACCACGGTTCCGCCGTGGCCTTGCAGTTCGAGTACGTCTTCGCCGGTGAAGGAATGCGGCGCGGGGAAGTACAGCAGTATGCCTTGGTCGATCGCTACGCCGTCGGCGGCGCAAAAGTCGGCGATGACGGCGCGGCGCGGCGGCGGG
>DATETD010000351.1:0-3066 GCA_035283885.1 Rhodocyclaceae bacterium | reverse complement strand
GGGCAGCGCTATCGACGAAACCACCGCGCGTTCGTATCCGCAGCACTACGCCGACGCCGTTGCGCCGCCGGAGCGGGCTTTTCATGAAAATAGGGAGTTGCTTAACAGCGCAATGACGACGGCGGGATTCTGCCGCCATGGCAATGAGTGGTGGCACTTTTCGCAGGGCGACCAGATGTGGGCCTGGACACGCGGCGCATCCGCCGCCATCTACGGCAGAGCCGACTGGGTCGCAAAAGTCGGCGCTGGCGAGACGGTCGCTTCGACGTAGATAACTCGCCTTATTCCTTCAGCACTTCGGGTATAACCGAGCGATGGAAGCCGTCGTAGGGCGTTTGATTGCGATGGCCGTGCTGCGGGTAGAACGGCGTATCCAACGGGGCCGCACCGTCGATCGCCAACGTCACGCCGGTAATAAACGCCGCACCCGGCGACAGCAGGAAGCAGATCGCGGCGCTGACTTCGGCCTCGGTGCCGAGCCGATGCAGCGGCACATGCTTTTTCAGCTTGGGAATCAAGGCCTTGACCGCACCTTGATAGGTGTCCATGCCCGATGAGGCGACCCAGCCCGGCGCCACGGCATTGACGCGCACGCCGCTCGCGGCCCATTCGACCGCCGCCGTCTTGGTCAAATTCGCCATCCCGGCGCGCGCCGCGCCCGAATGACCCATCGCCGGCATGCCGTTCCACATATCCGCCGTCATATTGACGATAGCGCCGCCATGCTCCTGCATCGATTGCAGATAGACCTCGCGCATCATCAGAAAGCCGCCGGTCAGGTTGTTGCCGACCACGGCTTCGAAGCCTTTTTTGCTGATCGCATGCAAGGGCGAGGGGAATTGTCCGCCCGCGTTATTCACCAGACCATGAATCCGTCCATGACGCTGCACTGCGCTTTGCACCGCGGCGCGCACCGCGTCTTCGTCGCGAATATCGCACGGCAGCGCCTCGGCGCGCCCGCCGTCCGCGGCGATTTCGGCGACCACGCGCTCCAGCTTGTCGCTGCTGCGCCCCGAAACGATCACCGTCGCGCCCAAGGCCGCAAGCTCGTGCGCCACGCAACGCCCGATACCGCTGCCGCCGCCCGTGACCCAATGCACTTCGTTATCGAAAAGTCCGGGGCGGAATACGCTGTTGTAATGGCTATCGTTCATCGAAAAGTCTCCTGTAGGCTGTAAGGAATCGGAATCCGGGCCGTATGCTAGACTTAGTTGACGTAAACGTCAACGATGCTTAACGCCGCATCGTTGCGGCAAATCCAGCGCAAACAAATCCTTTATCATTCGCGCTATTGCAACCTCCGCTGCCATCCCACCATGTCGCCGCAACTGACCGATCTGATTTCGCACGCCGAATCCTTATTGCATCGTCTCGAAGCCATCTTGCCGCCGCCACCGCCGCCGATCGACTGGAAGGCCTCGGCCTTCCGCTGGCGCACGCGCAACGGGCGCGGCTGGCTCGAAGCGGTAAGCCAGCCGCATCGCATTCGCCTCGCCGATTTGCAAGGCGTCGAAGAGCAAAAGCAACGCATCGCCCAAAACACCCGGCAATTCGTCGCCGGACGCAGCGCCAACAACGTGCTGCTGACCGGCGCGCGCGGCACCGGTAAAAGTTCGCTGGTCAAGGCGGTGCTGACCGAATTCGCCACACAAGGCTTGCGGTTGATCGAAGTCGATAAGGACGACCTGTCGCATCTGCCCGACATGATCGAACCGCTCGCCGGACGTGCCGAGAAATTCATCGTCTTCTGCGACGACCTCTCGTTCGAAAGCGGCGAACCGGGCTACAAAGCCTTGAAAAGCGTGCTCGACGGCTCGATCAGCGGCATGCCGAACAATCTGCTGGTCTATGCCACCTCGAACCGCCGCCATCTGATGCCCGAAAAAATGGCCGAAAACCGCGAAGTCAGCCGCACCGAAGACGGCGACGTGCATCCGGGCGAAACCACCGAAGAAAAAGTCTCGCTGTCCGAACGCTTCGGCCTATGGCTATCGTTCTATCCATTCAGCCAGGATCATTACCTCGACATCTGCGCGCATTGGCTGGCCGAACTCGGCCTGCCCGCCGCCGACATCCCCGCCACGCGCCACGAAGCGCTGCAATGGGCGCTGATGCGCGGCTCGCGCAGCGGCAGGGTGGCGTGGCAATTTGCGCGGGATTATGCGGGGCAGAAGAGCGGCTAGAACAAACGGGAGATAGAAAGTCGGCGCTGGCAAGACGGATGAGCGAAGCCGTCGTTTTATTGGCGCGAGGAATCGTTGGGTTTTCCGTTGATGAATGCGGCGTCGCGTCGGCTGCGGGCCTGTTGGATATCGGCGATTTTTGCCTTGACGATGGCCGCTGCGCGCATATCGCATAGCCGTTCGTAGATGGGGAGTTGATCGGTCTCGTAGATCGCCAACGCCTCGTCGAGTCGGCCTTGCGCCCGTAGGATATCGGCAATCCTTCCCTTGGTGACAGCCACCGCATGCACATCGCCCAACCGCTCGTATACAGGAAGTTCATCGTTTTCGTAAATCGCTAGTGCGTCGTTAAATCTGCCTCGCGCCTGCAGAATAATGGCAATCCGTCCTTTGGTGAGAGTCGCCATGCGCAGATCGCCAAACCGTTCGAAAACGGGCAATAGATCGTTTTCGTAAATAGCCCGCGCCTCGTCGAGCCGACCTCGCACCAGCAAAACATCGGCGATCTTGCCTTTGGTGAAAGCCACCGCACGCACGTCACCCAACCGTTCGAAGGCAGGTATCTGATCGTTTTCATGAATCGCCAGCGCTTCGTCTAGCCGTCCTTGCCTCTGCAAAACATCCGCAATCCGGCCCTTAGTGATGGCCGCCAGATACATATCACCTAGCCGCTCAAAGACAGGTAATACATCGTTTTCGTAGATCGTCAACGCATCATCGAACCGACCTCGCTCCTGCAGAATATCGGCGATCCTGATTCGCGCCAGCGCCGCCAGAGCCGAGTTTCCCGCATGCGCAAAGCGCCGCGCCGCATCATACGCGGCGCTTTCGCTCTTATCCCAAAGCCCTAGACGCCGATAGGCGCCCGCCGCCTCGTATTGAA
>DATETD010000350.1:0-2623 GCA_035283885.1 Rhodocyclaceae bacterium | reverse complement strand
CCATTTCATGAACTGTTCGTAGCGGTACATAACTTCGTCGTAATCGAGATAGTCGCCGGCGATCGGCGAGAACGGCGGGCCGACTTGCAAGCCGGTTTTTTCGTCCTTGCCGCCGTTGATCGCGTAGAGCAGGCATTTCGCCAGATTGGCGCGCGCGCCGAAGAATTGCATCTGCTTGCCGATCGCCATCGCCGAGACGCAGCAGGCGATGCCGTAGTCGTCGGTGAACAAGGGGCGCATCAGGTCGTCGTTTTCGTATTGCAGCGAGCTGGTGTCGATCGACACCTTGGCGCAATAGCGTTTGAAATTCGCCGGCAGACGTTCCGACCACAGCACCGTCAGATTCGGTTCGGGTGCGGGGCCGAGGTTGTAGAGCGTATGCAGGAAGCGGAAGCTGGTCTGCGTCACCAGCGGCACGCCGTCGACGGTCATGCCGCCCAGCGCTTCGGTCACCCAGGCCGGATCGCCCGAGAACAGCGCGTTATACACCGGCGGACGCAGGAAGCGCACCATGCGCAGTTTCATGACGAAATGATCGATCAGTTCTTGCGCCGCCGCTTCGTCCAGCACGCCTTGGTCGATATCGCGTTTGAGGTAGATATCGAGGAAGGTCGATACGCGCCCGAGCGACATCGCCGCGCCGTCTTGCTCCTTGATCGCGCCGAGGTAGGCGAAGTAGGTCCATTGGATCGCTTCGCGCCCGTTGGCGGCGGGTTGCGCGATGTCTAAGCCGTAATTCTTCGCCATGACGGCGAGTTCTTGCAGCGCGCGGATCTGCTCGGAGATTTCCTCGCGTTGCTGGATGCAGGCGCTGTCCATTACGTCGTAGTCGAGCGAATCGAGTTGCGCCTGTTTGTCTTCGATCAGCCGGTCGACGCCGTACAGCGCGACGCGGCGATAGTCGCCGATGATGCGTCCGCGCCCGTAGGCGTCGGGCAGGCCGGTGATGATGCCCGAGCTGCGCACCGACAGCATTTTTTTGGTATAGGCGTCGAACACCGCGTCGTTATGCGTTTTGCGGTACTCGAAAATGCGCGCGGTTTCGGGGTCGAGCGTGCGGCCATAGGCTTCGAGCGCGGTTTGCACCGTGCGCACGCCGCCGAACGGCATGATCGCGCGTTTCAAGGGTTTATCGGTTTGCAGACCGACGATCTGCTCCAGATCGCGGTCGATATAGCCCGGCGCCGAGGCGGTAATGCCGGCGACGAGGCGCGTTTCGACATCGAGGATGCCGTGTTTGACTTCCTCCTTCATCAGCGCTTCGACTTGCGCCCATAAGCGCTGGGTGCGCTCGGTCGGCGGCGCGAGGAAGCTTTCGTCGCCGGTGTAGGGGCGGTAATTTTCCTGGATGAAGTCGCGGATGTTGATCTCTTTTGCCCATTTGCCGCGAGCGAAGCCTTCCCACTGTGTTGCCATTGAACCTCCCGAAAACAGGTGTATGTTGTACGAATTCCTACCGTAGAGTAGCACGGAATTGTTACAGGCAGGTTACCGCAAACGATCTTAACGATCTCGGCTCGGATCGTTGCGCAATGGCGATGCGACGGCTAGGCTCAGGTGCATGCGGCGACCTTCTTTTTGGCGTTTTCCTTGCCGTCGGACTTCTTCTCTTCGTCCTTCTTTTCATCCTTCTTCTCATCCTTTTTGTCGTCTTTGTCCTTCTTCTCTTCTTTCTTTTCGTCGGCTTTCTTTTCTTCGGTCTTCTTGTCGTCTTTGCTCGCGGCGGACTCCTTGCCGGCGCCATTTTCCTTGCCCGACGACGATTCTTTTGCCGAGCTGGATTCCTTTGCGCCGTTGGAGTCTTTGGCGGCGTCGCTACTCTTGGGGGTATCTTTGGCCGGCGCCGTGTCTTTGGGCGGCGCGCTGCTGGTTTGCTTGCTGCTTGAGGATGGCTCTTGACTTGTCGCCGCTGGCGGGGGCGGGGCGGCTGAGGCGGGAGCGGATTCCGAACCGAAACTGGAACTGGAGGCGATGGCGGTCGGTGTGGGCGCAGTCGGCGAGCCTAGTGGTGCGCCCGATGGGCTTAACGGCGCGCCCGATGGGCTAGGTGCGGGCGCTGCCGGTTCCGCGCCGCCGAAACTATCGTTGCCGCCGCCTACCGAAAATCCAGTAGGAATGGATGGGCTGTTCGACGCGGTGGTGGTCGAAGGCGGTGGGGGCGGCGCTTCGATGGCTTGAACGGGTTGTGTGGTCGGTTTGGCGGCTTCGCTGGCAAGCCGCGTGGCTTCGTCGGTGGCGGCTTGGGCCATCGCTTTGGCTTCGGCCTCGGCCCTGGCTTCGGCTTCGGCCTTGGCGATTGCCTCGGCCTCGCGCTCTGCGGCTGTGCTGCTGAGCGTTGTCCCGGTGATGGAGTCGGCTATTTTGATATCGGCAGGAGTATCCACCGACAACTGCTTCACTGCCGTCGCAAGGTCGATACTCCCTTTGGCGTCGATCGTCGCACTTTGCGCGCTGATGACGCTGTCGCTAGAGGCTTTGGCGATAACGCCGCCGGAATTGAGGCTGGCGCTGCCGACGCCGGCGTCGATTGAGGCTAAAGTCATATTGCCGGTCGGCGCTGCATAGCTGATGCCGCCGCAGGCAGAGACGGTTTTGGCCGCTTTATCCATCACGATATCGCCGG
>DATETD010000349.1:0-8560 GCA_035283885.1 Rhodocyclaceae bacterium | reverse complement strand
CCTTGCATGCCGAAGGCAGCCAGATCGAAATTCTCTCGGTGCCGGGGCAAGTGGGATGCGGGCGTATTTTGGGCGATCCGTTTGTGCGCATGGACGGTAAAGCCGTGTTCAAATTCGCCGTCAAGTCGCTGACGGAAGCCGCGCACGAGGTGCTGCAACGCGCCGGAATCGCGGTAGAACAGGTGGATTGGCTGATTCCCCATCAGGCGAATGTGCGCATCCTGCAAGCGACCGCCAAGCGATTGGGCATCGACAACGAAAAATGCATCGTCAGCGTGACGCGGCATGGCAACACCTCGGCGGCGTCGATTCCGTTGGCCTTGGACGAGGCGGTGTGCGCCGGGCGGATACGACGCGGACAAAAACTCTTACTGGTCGGCGTCGGCGCCGGCTTCACTTGGGGCGCGGTGTTGCTCGACTATTGAGCAACGGAACAGCGATTGCGCTCGATTCGCGACTCTCGTCGATCGCCTCGCCGCCTTATTTTAGGGAAATGTAATGCTGAAATTTGCTTTGGTGTTTCCAGGTCAGGGATCGCAGTCGCAGGCAATGATGCAGGGGTATGGCGATTCCGTTGCGGTTCGTAGCGCCTTCGACGAGGCGTCGGATGCGCTCGGTCGCGATCTCTGGACGCTGATGATGGAAGGCGATGCCGAAACGCTGAGCCGCACCATCAACACCCAGCCGCTGATGCTGACGGCGGGCGTCGCGGTGTATCGCCTCTGGTTGGAAAAAGGCGGCTCCGTACCGGCGATGCTTGCCGGTCATAGTTTAGGCGAATATTCCGCGCTCGTGGCCGCGGGCGCGATGAGTTTGCGGCAGGCCGCGCCGCTGGTCGAACGACGTGCGGCGGCGATGCAAGACGCCGTGCCGAGCGGCGAAGGCGGCATGGCGGCGATTCTCGGACTGGACGCCGCGACCGTGAGCGCCGTTTGCGCCGCCATCGACAGCGCGACCGGCGGCGCCAGTGTTGTTGCCGCCGTCAATTTCAACGAACCGAAACAAACCGTGATCGCCGGACATAAATCCGCCGTGGAGCAGGCGTGCGAAGCGCTCAAGGCCAAAGGCGCCAAGCGCGCCATGATGCTGCCGGTGTCCGCGCCGTTCCATTGCGCATTGATGCAGCCCGCGGCACTAGCCTTGCAAGCGCATTTGCGGCCCTTGACGCTGCAAGCGCCGCAAATACCCTTAATCAATAATGTGGATGTGGCGGCTTTAAGCGATCCCGAGGCGATCAAGGATGCGCTGGTGCGCCAAGTGGCGGCGCCGGTGCGCTGGGTCGAAACCGTTCGAGCGATGCAGGCTCAAGGCGTAACGCATATTTTCGAATGCGGTCCCGGCAAGGTGTTGACGGGATTGGTCAAACGTTGCGCCGATGGCGTCGCCGCCGCCTCGATGCCCGACCTCGCGGCGGTCGAGGCGGCGTTGGCGATGTGTTGACCACGCGCTGTTGACTACACTTAGGAGCGAAACGATGAATCTAAAAGGACAGATTGCGCTGGTCACCGGCGCATCGCGCGGTTTGGGGCAGGCGATCGCATTGGAATTGGGACGGCAAGGCGCGACCGTGATCGGCACCGCGACCTTAGCGTCCGGGGCGGCGGCGATTACCCAGTCTTTCGAGCAGGAAAACATCGGCGGTTGGGGTGCGGCGTTGAACGTCACCGATGCGGCGGCATGCGTCGACTTGGTGGCGTCGATAGAACAGAAGCACGGAGCGATCTCAATTCTGGTGAATAACGCGGGAATTACGCGCGATAATCTTGCCTTACGCATGAAAGATGAGGAATGGGACGCCGTGCTCGACACGAACCTTAAAGCCGTATTCCGTTTGTCCAAAGCCGTAATGCGCGGCATGATGAAGGCTAGATTCGGTCGCATCGTCAATATCACCTCGGTGGTGGGCGAGGCGGGCAATCCCGGACAAGCGAATTACGCCGCCGCCAAAGCCGGCGTCGCCGGCATGAGCCGCGCGCTGGCGCAGGAACTCGGCAGCCGCAATATCACCGTGAATTGCGTCGCCCCCGGTTTTATCGACACCGATATGACGCGATCGCTGACCGAGGCGCAACGCGCGACCCTGCTCGAACGCATCCCGCTCGCTCGCTTGGGGCGTCCCGAAGAAATCGCTGCGACGGTCGCCTTCCTCGCTTCGCCCTTGGCGGGCTATATCACCGGCGCCACCGTGGATGTCAACGGCGGCATGTATATGTCTTGATTTTTGGAAAGTAGCGCTTTTTTGCGGTTTTTTGCGGTTTTTTGCGGTTTTTTGTTTAACAGCGCGAGTTTTTCGCGTATATCATGTAAGGAGTTTTATGATGGACAGCATCGAACAACGTGTCAAGAAGATCGTCGCCGAGCAGTTGGGCGTCAGTGAGGCGGATATCAAGAAGGAATCCTCCTTTGTCGACGATCTCGGAGCGGATTCGCTCGACACCGTGGAATTGGTGATGGCGCTGGAAGAAGAATTCGAATGCGAGATTCCCGACGAGGAAGCCGAAAAGATCACGACCGTGCAACAGGCGATCGACTACGTCACCGCCAACGTAAAGTGAAGCGTAGTTTGACGACAGAATAGTATCGGCTTGCTGCCTGGGAGCGCCCAGGCAGCGATTTTATGCTTGATAAGCAATAACTTCTTGTTTTATCGGAGTGTGCTGTGACAAAACGTCGAGTGGTCGTAACGGGTCTGGGGGCGGTTTCCCCCATAGGCAATACGGTTCCCGAAGCCTGGGACAATTTGACGGCAGGCCGGAGCGGCATCGGCGCCATCACGCGTTTCGATGCGTCCGCTTTTGCGGCGCGTATCGCCGGCGAGGTTAGAGGGCTCGATGCGACGGCCTATCTATCGGTCAAGGATATTCGCCGCATGGATTTGTTTATCCAATACGGCATGGTGGCGGGCATCCAGGCGATGCGCGACTCCGGCATCGAAGCGACGCCGGAAAACGCCGAAAGAATCGGCGCGAATATCGGCTCCGGATTCGGCGGACTGCCGATGGTCGAGGAAACCTACGATCTGTGCAAAACCGGCGGACCGCGCAAAATTTCTCCCTTTTTCGTGCCGGGAACGATCATCAACATGATTTCCGGCAATCTTTCGATCATGTTCGGCCTTAAAGGCCCTAATTTGAGCATGGTGACGGCCTGCGCCACCGGCGTGCATACCATCGGCATGAGCGCGCGCATGATCGAATATGGCGACGCCGATATGATGTTGTGCGGCGGCGCGGAATCGACCGTAACGCCGTTGGCGATCGGCGGTTTTTCCTCGGCCAAGGCCTTATCGACGCGCAACGACGATCCGACGGCGGCCAGCCGTCCGTGGGACGTGGAGCGCGACGGTTTCGTACTCGGCGAAGGCGCCGGCGTGATGATGCTCGAAGAATACGAGCATGCGCGGCGTCGCGGCGCCAAAATCTATGCCGAATTGGCCGGATTCGGCATGAGCGGCGATGCCTTCCATATGACCGCGCCCGACACCGACGGCCCGCGACGCAGTATGGTCAATGCGCTGAAAAATGCCGGAGTCAATGTCGATCAGGTCGATTGCATCAATGCGCATGGGACGTCGACGCCCTTGGGCGACAAGAACGAAACCGCGGCGATCAAACTGGCGTTCGGCGAAACGGCGGCGAAAAAACTGACGATCAGTTCCAGCAAGTCGATGACGGGCCATCTGCTCGGCGCGGCGGGCGGCTTGGAGTCGGTGTTCTCGGTGTTGGCGCTGCACCATCAAGTGTGTCCGCCGACCATCAATCTCCATCATCCCGATCCGGAATGCGATTTGGATTATTGCGCGAATGCCGCGCGCGCGATGAAAATCGATGTCGTACTGAAAAACAACTTCGGTTTCGGCGGCACCAACGGCTCCTTGGTGTTTCGCCGTATTTGATATTTGATTCCGATTTTTTCGACGCGAGCGGGCGATGAAAACCGTCGCTACGCAGCGGTTTACCTTGATCGCTTCGCCGCGCCTGCATCGCGTCGTGTGGCTGATGCATGGCGTGGCGCTCGCGGCTATCGTCTGGGCGAATTTGCCGCCAGGCGTGCGCGCATGTCTGCTCGTCGCCGTCGTGCTGTCGCTGTGGCGCAGCCGACATTGCTATCGGCGTAGCGAGCCGATACGGCTGCGTCTCTATCGCGACGGACGTCTCGAAAAACTCGGCGCTGACGAGACGGTGACGCCGTTGCAACTCGATGCGCAAACCTTGGTCGTTGCAAAGGCGGTGGTGCTGCGCTACCGATGCGAAAATCGCCTGCATACCCATGTCGTATTGAGCGACTGCATGCAGACCGAGGATTTCCGCCAATTGCGCCTATGGCTGCGCAATTGCAAGCTTCAGGATAGTTTTTAATTCAGCCGATACCGAGTCGGCGACAGATTTCGCGCGTCGGCCCGGCCTGGTTCATGCAGTAGAAATGCAAACCGGGAGCGCCGTCGTCGAGCAGGCGTCGGCACAGTTCGGTGACGACGTCCAGACCGAAGGCGCGGATCGAATCGTGGTCGTCGCCCAGGCTTTCGAATTTGCGCCGCATCCAGCGCGGGATTTCGGCGCCGCAGGCGTCGGAAAAGCGCGCGAGTTTGCTGTAGCTGACGATGGGCATAATGCCGGGAATAATCGGCACGGTCACGCCAAGCGCATGGGCGGCGTCGACGAAATGGCGATAGGCGTCGATGTTGTAGAAATATTGCGTGATCGCCGAGTCGGCGCCGGCATCGATTTTCCGCTTGAAATTCATCAAGTCGTCCTGCGGGCTTCTCGCCTGGGGATGCCATTCGGGATAGGCGGCGACTTCGATGCGGAAGCGGTCGCCGGTTTCTTGGCGGATGAATTCGACCAGTTCGTTGGCGTAACGGAATTCGCCGGGGTCGGCCATGCCGGACGGGAGGTCGCCGCGCAACGCAACGATGCGGCGGATGCCGAGATGCGTAAAGATCGCGAGAATCTCGCGGATGCCGTCGCGCGTCGAACCGATGCAGGATAGGTGCGGCGCGGCGGACTGGCCGGTGGCGGCGATTTCCTTGACCGTGGTCAGCGTGCGCTCGCGCGTCGATCCGCCGGCGCCGTAGGTGACCGAAAAGAATTCGGGCTGCAATAGCGACAGTTTTTCGCGCACCTCGTGCAATTTAACGAGGCCTTCCGCCGTTTGCGGGGGGAAAAATTCGATCGAGAGTTCTGTTTTCATAAAAATTAAACGATAGGCGAGGGGGGAATCGGGGTGTTTTCGTCGTGCAGGTGTTGCCACTGGCCATGGCGCAGCACCTGGAGCGGGCGAAATTTGGCCTTGTAGGCCATTTTGCGGCTCGTGGCGATCCAGTAGCCCAGATATAGCCAGGGCAGTCCGGCGTAGCGGCATTGGGCGATCTGCCACAACACGGCGAAGGTGCCGAAACTGGCGCAGCGAATGTCGGGGTCGTAGAAGCTATAGACCGCCGACAAGCCGTCGTCGAGGACGTCGATCAGACTGACGATACGCAAGCGGCCTTGGTCGCGGAATTCGAACAAACGGGTGTCGATATGCGAACTCAGCAGAAAATTAGCATATTGTTCGCGATTGTCCGTATCCATGCCGCCACCGGCGTGGCGCGCCGTCTGATAGCGTTGGTATAAATCGTAATGCTCTTCGCGAAATGTCAGCGTGGTCTCTTCGACAGCGAGGCCGGCATGCAGAAGGAGTGCGCGGCGTTGGCTGCGATTGGGTTTGAAAGCGCGTGCGTCGAGTCGAACGGGTTGGCAGGCATGACAGGCGTCGCAGTGCGGTCGGTAGGTGTATAGCCCGCTGCGACGAAAGCCGCTGCGCACCAATGCGCTATAGATCGCGGTGTCGATCAGATGCGCCGGGGTGGCGACTTGCGAGCGCGCGCGCTGCTCGGGCAGGTAGGAACAGTCGTAGTCCGCCGTAGCGTAAAACTGCAAAGGGGACAGCGGTGGCGCGTCATGCAGAAAACTCATGCTGTCGTCCTGTAATGGCGTGCAACTTCATGTTCCGACCATGCGCCGACGGGGGTGGCGGGCGAACTGAGCGTTTTCAAACGTGCGAGAAATTCGTCGCGCGGCAGCGGCGCTGCGCCCAAGGTCGCCAAGTGCGGGGTTTCCATTTGACAGTCGATCAATGCGTAACCGTGTCGGACGAGGTAGGCGCATAGATGCGCCAACGCGATTTTCGAGGCGTCGCTTCGATGACTGAACATCGATTCGCCGAAAAATACGCGGCCTAGCGCGACGCCGTACAAACCGCCGACCAATTGGTCGTCGATCCAGGTTTCGATGCTGTGAGCGTGGCCCAGGCGATGCAATTCGGTATACGCCGCGCGCATTTCCGCACTAATCCAGGTGCCGCGTTGCCCTGCGCGCGGCGTCTCGGCGCAGGCCGCGACGACCGCAGTGAAGGCATGGTCGAAGCGGATGCGATAGTCGGCGTTGCGCAAGGTTTTCGCCAGCGAACGCGAGATCTTCAATTCCTGCGGAATCAACACCATACGCGGATCTGGGCTCCACCATAAAATCGGGTCGCCCGGCGAGTACCATGGAAATATTCCCCTATGATAGGCGGCGAGCAGGCGCGCCGGACTTAAATCGCCGCCGGCGGCGAGTAAACCGTTAGGGTGCGGGAGTGCGCGGCTGACCTCAGGAAAAACCGGAGCGGTAGGCAGCCACGAAATCATGGCCGGCTCGGAAAGGCGACGACATGGTCGACCGCCAGACGAATGCCGATGCGCTCGCCGACGGCGTGATTATGATGGGAGGGCACCAGCGAGAGGACTTGCGCGCCCGAACCCAGACGCAGGTTGTACAGAAACTCGGCGCCGCGAAACGACTTGGCGATGACTTCGGCCTGCACCGGGCTGCTGTCGTCATGGACGATGTCGTCCGGCCGCAGCAGGACATCGAGACGACATCCGCGTTTGCACAATGCGCAACTGACGGTGCAGTCTATCGGCACATCCGAATCGAGTATGCCCAGCTCGACTCTCACCTGGCGTTGGCCGAGCACCTCGCCGGGCAAAAACACGCCTTGGCCGATAAACTCGGCGACATGGCGCGTGGCGGGGCGATGGTAGAGGTTATACGGGGTGTCCCACTGTTCGATTTGCCCGTTACGCATGATGCTGACGCGATCGGCGACGGCGAAGGCTTCGTTTTGGTCGTGAGTGACGAGCAGGGCGGTCATGCCGGCGCGTTTGAGGATATCGCGCACTTCGAGCGAGAGACGTTCGCGTAGCGCGACATCGAGATTCGAAAAGGGTTCGTCGAGCAGCAGCAAATGCGGCTCGGGGGCGAGTGCGCGCGCGAGTGCGACGCGTTGCTGCTGACCGCCCGAGAGTTCGTGCGGATAGCGTTCGCCGTTTGGGCTCAGGCCGATCAACGCCAGCATCTCCTCGATGCGCCGCCGTCTCGCCGGCGCCGACTTTCCGCGCAGTCCGAAGCCGATATTGTCGGCGATCGACAAATGAGGGAACAATGCATAATCCTGAAACACCATGCCGACGCGGCGATTTTCGGGCGGGATATGCGTTTTGGCGTCGGCGACGCTGTTCCCGTTCAGCAGGATGCGACCGTCGGCGGGATGCTCGAACCCGGCGATCAAACGCAACATGGTGGTTTTGCCGCAACCGGACGAACCCAACAGGCAGCCGATTTCGCCGCGCTCCAGCTTGAACGAAAGCTCGCGCACGACGGCGGTTTTGCCGTAGGCATGACTAACGCGTTCGACTTCAAGTAAAGACATCGGCAAAAAACGGCGGGAAGCGGCGGGGGAGGGGATTGTAGCAACAAGTGCGGCGATTTGCTTGTACTGTAACGACGCTCCATCTCAAGACAACGCGGGCAAGTCGGAGCATTCCATGTTGGACTGACGAAGGAAGCCCAACGTTTTGTATTACCGCCAAAACGGCGTGTGCGCGCAAAACGCCGTCCATATGCGATCGAAGTTGGCGATTTGTTCTTCGGCGACGGCAGCTTTCCAGCCCATCACCAGATGTGCGGCGGGCAAGTCGTGCGCGACGTGGGCGGCGAGTCCGTCGAGTAGCGATTGCGCCACGGTGGCGTCGTTGAGTGCGCCGAGCACATCTTGCAAACCGGCGATCGCTTGCAAGTAGGGTTGGGCGTCCGTATCCGGATAGAGTGCACCGAAAAATTCTCCAGCATAACGCAGGCGTTTGCATTGAATGCGTAGGCGGTGGCGCTCGGACGGCGATAGGTCGGCGAACCTCAGCGCCGATGCGACGACGCGCTCATGGCGTTGTTGCAATCGCTTGGCGGCGAATTTCCGCACCGGTTGCGCCAGCCTGGCGAGCGCCGCGTCGTCCATGCCTTCGCGCCAAGCGCAACGCGCGCGCCATAGGCCGATATCGAGCAGTAAGCGGGTGTAGCGCGTCGACGCCACGGCGGCTTGGGCGTTGCAATAGGCGGCGGCGCGCGCGGCGGCGGCCTCTCGGTTCAAGATTTGCAGCGGCGCGAAGTCGGGGAAATGCCGAGTCAACGGGGTCAGGGTTTCGTCGATCAGCACATCCCAATCGCGCGCCGGTCCCAATTCTCCGGTCAGCCAACGCAGT
>DATETD010000348.1:0-7332 GCA_035283885.1 Rhodocyclaceae bacterium | reverse complement strand
GCTTTGCAGTTGTTGGCTGTAGATATCGGCCCAGGTGTAGAGGATGCGCGCCGAGAGATGCCCATAGACGAGTAGTTGGATTTCAATCTGGTAAATCTGCTCGCTAGCGTCGCGGGCTTTGACATCGACGATGCTGAGTTTGTCGTCGAGAAATTCCTTGTCGTTGTAGGGGTTGAGGATATCGACCTGGGTAATCGGCGCGCGCAAGTCGCTCGCCAGAATAGCGTTGAGGAAGTGGGTCAGTAGATTGCGGTTTTCCTCGGCGCCTAGCAGCGCCTTGAAAACACAATCTATTTTCGGGTCTATACGGTGTTTCATGAGACGATTCTAACAACTTCCATAGACGGAAAGCCGCGGCGTTCGATGCAACTGCGCGATTCAACTGCGGTTAAATGACTTTATTCCGCCTCATCGTCGCGATCTCCTCCAAGCTATAGCCTGCCGCGCTGAGGATCGCCTCGCTGTCGGCGCCGCAGGCCGGGGCGGGGTGCGGTTCGGGCCAAGGCCAGGACGACAGGCGCAGCGGCGGGGCGAGTTGTTGCATGCCGTCGACGTCGACGATCATGTTGCGCGCTTGCAGTTGCGGATGACGGATCGCTTCGCCGCTATGCAATACTGCGGTGACGCAGCAATCGTGTTCGGCGAATACGGCTTCCCAGTGCGCCAACGGTTGTGTGGCGATCAGTGCGGCGAGTTCGGCTTTGGTTTCGCGGCCTTTGCTGCCGGTGGCCAAGCCCCAGGGAGCGAGGTCGGGGCGGTCGATGACGGCGCACAGGGCCTGCCAGAATTTGGGTTCGAGTGCGCCGACGGCGAGGTAGCGGTCGTCGGCGGTGCGATAGACGCCGTAACACGGCACGCGACCGGTCAGCAGGTCGTCGCCGCGCGGCGCAGGGCGGCTGCCGAAAGCCGAGGCGATCATGAACGGGAACAGGGTGTGGGCGAACACCGAGTCGGTCATCGAGATATCGACATGGCTGCCTTGGCCGCTGTTTTTAGCGCCGATCACGGCGGCGAGCGCGCCGAGCAAGGAGGTTAGCGCGCCGCCGAGGATGTCGCCGGTTTGCAGATTAGCGATCGCGGGCGGGCCGTCGGCGGCGCCGGTTTGGTCGAGCAGGCCGGCGGTGGCGATGTAGTTGATGTCGTGACCGGCGCGCTGCGCCCAAGGGCCGGTTTGGCCGTAGCCGGTGATCGCGCAGTAGACGATGCGCGGGTTGATCGCGCGCACGGTTTCGTAGCCGATGCCGAGCTTGTCGACCACGCCGGGGCGGAAGCTTTCGAAAATCATGTCGGCGTCTTTGGCAAGTCGCAGGAAGACGGCCACGCCTTCGGGCTGTTTCAAGTCGAGCCTCAGGCTTTTTTTGTTGCGGTTGATGAGGCGGAAAAACAGGCTGTCGTCGTTGCCGCCGCCGCCGCTCGGCCCCATGGTGCGCGCATAATCGCCCGCGCCGACGTCTTCGATTTTAATCACGTCGGCGCCGAGGTCGGCGAGATGCAGCGTGGCTAAGGGGCCGGGTAGTAGGCGGGTGAGGTCGAGGACGCGCAGTCCGGTCAGGGCTTGAGTGCTTGGCATAATGAACGAGGTATCGATGTGGAGGGTGGAGAGTCACGTCAGCCAGTGCTTGCGGCGGCGGTAGTGTTTGACGTCGCGGAAGCTCACGCGTTGGCCGGAAGCGAGGCCAAGGTAAAACTCTTTGACATTTTCGTTGTCGGCCAGTTCGCGGCTCGGGCCTGCCATGACGATGCGACCGTTTTCGAGAATATAGCCGAAGTCGGCATAACGCAAGGCGGCGATCGCGTTTTGTTCGGCAAGGAGGAAGGAGAGGCGCTCTTTTTGGTTAAGCTCGCGCACGATTTCGAAGATGTGTTCGACCAGTTGCGGCGCCAGTCCCATCGAGGGTTCGTCGAGCAAGATCGCCAGCGGATTGGCCATCAGCGCGCGGCCGATGGCGCACATCTGTTGTTCGCCGCCGGAGACGCAGCCGGCTGGCGTGCGGCGACGCTCTTTGAGTAAAGGGAAGTAGCGATACACTTTGTCGAGGCTGTCCTTGAGTTCGGCGCGGCTGGCCGAGCGGGTATACGCGCCGATCATGAGGTTTTCTTCGACGCTCAGATGGGCGAAGCAGCGGCGGCCTTGCATCACCTGAATCAGGCCGTTTTTCACCAGTTCGCTCGGATGGCTGCGCTCGATGCGGTTACCGCGGAATTCGATCGCGCCGCGCGTCACCAGGCCGCGCTCGGCGTGCAACAGGCAGGAGGCGGCTTTCAGCGTGGTCGATTTGCCGGCGCCGTTCGCGCCCAGCAGCGCGACGATGCTGCCTTGCGCCACGCGCAGCGATACGCCTTTGAGCACCAGCGCGCCATGGGCATAGGCGACTTCGATGGCGTCGATATTCAGATAATCTTGCATGGGGTATCTATCTCCGTCTCGTCAGCGCCGACTTTTACTTCTTGCGCTTAGGGGCAGGGGCTGACGCGGCGTCGATCGCGGCGCAGTTGCGCGGGGCGAGATTGCGTTCGTCGGCGTATTTTTTGGCCGAGGCTTCGAGCAGTTGGCGCACCAGCTTGCGATTGCCTTCGATATAGCCCGAGACTTTGTTCCAGCGCACGCCGTCCCATTGTTGAAACATCGTCTTGCCCGAGCCTTCGTGGTCGGCGCAACTGACGGCGAGGTCGGGCATCATGCCTTCGGCGCCGAGTTCCTTGAGGCGTTTTTGGTCGATCTTGAGGCGCTCCAATCCCCATTGAATTTCTTCGCTGCTCACGATGCGCTTGCCGAAACGCAATTGGGCGATGCGGATCGCTTCGATGGTGACGATGCCGTAAATTACGCCGCGCGTATAGAGCGCCGTGCCGACCTTGGTCGGGTCGGGCAAGGCGCCTTTGCCGTTTTTGTAGAGCGATTTGAGGATATCCTGAACGATAGGAATGTCTTTGCCGGTAGCGCCGAAATTGGCGGAGATGTAACCTTTGGCGCCCGGCCCGGCGGGTACGGTGTCTTCCTCGGCCCCGGCCCACCACACGCCGACGATACGCTCGCGCGGGAAGCCGACTTTCTGCGCCGCTTGCAGTCCGGCGGAATTCATCGCGCCCCAGCTCCAGAAGATGACATAGTCGGGCCGCGCTTGGCGCACTTGTTGCCATTGCGCGGTCTGTTCGATGCCGGGATGCGCGACCGGAATTTCGAGCAGGTCGAAGCGGTTCAAGGCCGCTTCGGCGCGCAGCACTTCGAGCGGCTCCTTGCCGAAAGCCGAGTCGTGATAGACGAAGGCGATGCGTTTGCCTTCGAGATCGGCGGCGGTCTTGCCTTTTTCGCGCTGGGCGATAAACGTCAGCATCGCCGAGGCTTGCATCTGATAGGTGGCGATCAGCGGGAAGGCGTAGGGGAAGTAGCGCCCGTCGACGGTGTCGGTGCGGCCATAGCCTATCGTCACCATCGGCACCTTGTCGGCCAAGCTGCGGTCGAGCAGCGCATAGGCGAGTCCGGTCGATATCGGGTGGATCATCGAACCCTTGGTCGGCGAGCGGCTTTTTAGGCGCTCGTAGCATTCGACGCCGCGCGCGACGTTGTATTCGGTTTCGCATTCCTCCCACGAAAGCTTGACGCCGTTGATGCCGCCGCGCAGATTGACCAAGTTCATGTAGTCGATCCACCCGGCGAGCGCCGGAATGCCGTTGTTCGCATAGGGGCCGACGCGGTAGGTCAGCAAGGAGACGAATTGCCGATGGGCGGTGGGTTGCGCGGCGAGCGGCGCCAGCAGCGCCAGTAGTGAGATAGCGAGCAGAAAACGGATGATGGTCATAAGCGGGTCTCCGGGAGGGTTCAGTGCGGCAAAGGCCACGATCTGAGTTTTTCTTTAAGGATTTGCCATAGTCGGGCCAGGCCGCGAGGCTCGACGACGAGCGTGAATATGATCAGCGCGCAGAATAGCATCGATTCGACATTCGCGGCGACGGCGGTGGTCAGCGGGATATGCGCCCAGGCGACCAGCGGCGGCAATAGATTATTGAGCACGATGGGTATCAGGACGATAAACGCCGCGCCGATAAATGCGCCGAGTATCGTCCCCATGCCGCCGATGACGATCATGAATAAAATGCGGAATGAAAGATCGAGCGTGAAATAGTCCGGCGCGACCATGCCGAGATAACAATACGCCGCCAAGGCGCCGGCGACGCCGCAGTAGAACGAACTGACGGCGAAAGCCAGCAGTTTGGTTTTGAACGGCGAAATGCCCATGACTTCGGCGGCGACATCCCGGTCGCGCACCGCCATCCAGGCGCGACCGACGTCCGAGCGCACGAGGTTCTTCGCCAACAGGCTCAGAACGACGACGAACGATAGGGTTACCAGATAATGCCGTGCGGGACTGTCGACCGCCCAGCCGAACGCCGAGAAGCTTTGCGCGGCAATCGCGCCCGAGCTGGAGTAGTTCGAAAACCAGCCGAATTTGACCAGGCACCAGGTAATGAAAAATTGCGCCGCCAGCGTCGCCACGGCGAGATAAAAGCCGCGAATCCGCGCGCTCGGCAGGCCGAACAGCAGTCCGACCAAGGCCGCGCAGAGGCCGCCGAGCACAAAGGAAACCAGGGTGGGAATCCACGGCAGGCGCAGCGCGAAGTTATACGAGGCGAATGCGCCGACCGCCATAAACGCCGCCGAGCCGAGCGATATCTGTCCCGCGTATCCGGTCAAGAGATTCAAGCCGATCGCGGCGAGCGAGAAGATCAAAAACGGCGTCAGGATCGCCGCCAGCCAATACGGCGAGGCCAGGAGCGGGACGCCGACGAAGGCGATCAGCAGCAACAGGATCATGCCGAGGCGATCCTGGCGGATCGGGAACAACTGCCGGTCGGCGGCGTAGCTGGTTTTGAATTGTCCGGTTTCGCGATAAATCATCCTAAAAACCTCTTTGGTCCACGAAAAACACGAAAGACACGAACGAAAACACTAGGTGGTGCTAGAAACCCATTCATCCGTCGGATGGACGCCAAAAGACCGATATGCATTCGATTCTTTTCGTGCTTTTCGTGTCTTTCGTGGACGACTGTTTTTTCTAGGATCATGGCCTTAGACCCGGTCGATACGGCGTTCGCCGAACAGTCCTGCGGGGCGGACCATGAGGAACAGCAACGCAAATACATAAGGAAACCAGTTTTCCATGCCGCCGCCGACGATAGGGCCGATATAGACTTCGGCCAATTTCTCGCTTGCGCCTATCATCAGCCCGCCGACGATGGCCCCCGCGATCGAATCGAAACCGCCGAGTATCAGCACCGGCAAGGCCTTGAGCGCGACGAAGGTCAAGGCGAATTGCGCGCCGTTGCGCGCCCCCCACAGCATGCCCGCCACCAAGGCGACGGCGCCGGCGACCGACCAAACGACGGCCCAAATGCGGCGCAATGGAATGCCGATGGATTGCGCCGCTTGTGCGTCGTCGGCGACCGCGCGCAAGGCGCGCCCCATCGGCGTGTAATGCGCAAACACGGCCAAGGCCGCCACCAGCGCGGCGGCGATTCCCGCGGCCATCAGATCGAAGGCGCTGATGACGATATTGTAATTTTCCAGCAGATAGGGGATAGGTTCGTCTTGTAGGCCGAGATCGATGCGGCGGGTCGCGGTACCCCACAGCAATTGCGCCAAGCCTTCGACGAAGAAAGCCAGCCCTATCGTCGCCATAAACAGCGACATTGGCGGTTGATTGAGCAAGGGTCGCAACACGATGCGCTCGACCGCGACGCCGAAGACGATCATCGTCAGCAGACTGAGCGCGGCGGCTTGCCAAAGGGACAGGCCCGAATCCGTCAGCCCCGCGAAGGTCAGCGCGGCGAAATACACCATCGCGCCCTGCGCGAAATTGAATACGCCCGAGGCCTTGTAAATCAATACGAAGCCCAGCGCCACCAGCGCGTACATCGTGCCGGAAAGCAGACCGCCGAGCAGCACTTCGAGAAAGAATTTCATCGTCGTTTATTCCTGTAAGTTTCGGGGCGGCGGCGATTTTCGCGACTCAAGCTCGCGGCGCGAGCGCTCCAATTCTTCGGCAAGTAGGCTGGCGTCCGGCAGCATCGTCCGATACTCGGCGGCGAGCACGGTATTCGGCAGGTTATCGAGGGCGTAACGGGCTTCCGATGCGCCTTTACCGGTGCAGAGAATCAAGCCGATAGGTGGATTCTCGCCGGGCTTCATCCAATGCTCGCGTGCATAATTGAGGTAAAGATGCATCTGCCCGGCATCGGCATAGCCGAATTGGCCGACTTTAAGGTCGATGACGATCAGGCTTTTAAGCCGACGATGGAAGAACAATAGATCGACGCGGAACCAGGTATCGTCCAGCCGCAGACGGCGTTGACGACCGATAAAGGCGAAATCGTCGCCGAGTTCCATCAGGAAATCGGCCAGATGCTGAATCAACGCATCTTCGAGGTCGGATTCGGAATACTGATCCTTAAGGTTGAGAAATTCCAGAACGAAAGGATCTTTGATGGCCTCTTCCGGCGTCATGGTGTCCTTGGCCTCGGCGATTTCGGCCTGCTCCAGCATCGCCACCTTGTTTTTCGATAGCGCGATGCGCTCGTAAAATTGGCTATCGATCTGCCGATCGAGTTGTCGCACCGACCAACCGCAACGCAAGGCTTCGGTTTCGTAGAACGAGCGGGCGGCTTCGTTCTTGACGGATAGAAGGCGAACGTAGGCCGACCAGGGCAATGGGAAGCGGGCGGCGATGGCGGCTAGTTGGGAAGCATTTCGGGGCTGCAATATGGGAATCGGTAGCGCTGAAGATTTTGCAGACATTGTCTGCAAAATCTTCTCGGTTGGCCAGGCGAGGTAAAAAGCACGCATTTGTGTAATATTGCGCCAGCCGAAGCCGCGTCCAAATCGCTTTGTCAGGTCATCGGCAAGGCGACCGATGAGGGACTCGCCATAGTCGGCGCGCTTCTCGCCGCCTTGCTCGAACTCGACGATGCGTCGCCCGATTTCCCAATAACTGGCGGTCATCAGCGCATTGACGTTGCGCGCGGCGGCGCGGCGCGCGTCCTCCAGTAGCGCCACGATGCCGATGCGGATATCGGCGTAATCGATTTCCGTAGCGATATTCATATCGCCTGCCCCAGATACGCCGCAATCACGGCTGGATCGCAGCGGATTCGATCCGGCGCGCCATCGCCGATTTTTCGACCGCAGTCGAGTACGACGATACGGTCGGAGATGTCCATGACCACGCCCATATCGTGTTCGATCATGACGATAGTGGCGCCGAATTGATCGTTGACGTCGAGGATATAACGACACATCGCCTGCTTTTCCTCGAAATTCATCCCCGCCATCGGCTC
>DATETD010000347.1:0-15325 GCA_035283885.1 Rhodocyclaceae bacterium | reverse complement strand
TCGTGTCTTTCGTGGACAACTGCTTTTTCAGGGTTTATTTCAACTTACCGAGCAGCTCTCTGACGATACCTACGCGCTCCTTCAGGCTGTTGCTGGCCTTGTTCCAGGTCAGCTTATCCTGCCCGCCGAGTTTGAAATTGCGGTCGGTTTGCAGCAGCTTGATGATGCGCGCCGGGTCGATCGGCGGATTCGGCATAAATTGCAACTGGATCGCCTTTGGCCCGGCGTCGAGCTTGATTAGACCGATCGGACGTGCGGCGAGGCGCAGCCTATGGGTTTCGATCAGCGCCACGGTTTGTTCGGGCATGACGCCGTAGCGGTCGATCAATTCTTCCTGCATGCCGCGTAGGCTCTCTTCGTCCTCGCAGTTCGCTAGGCGTTTGTACAGCGTCAGCCGCTCGTGCACGTCGGGGCAGTATTTATCGGTGAGCAGCGCCGGCGTATGTAAGTTGATTTCCGAGGTCACCGCGAGCGGTTGCGTCAGATCGGGCAGCGGCTGACCGTTCTTGAGCGCGCGCACGGCGGCGTTGAGCATATTGGTATACATCGCGAAGCCGACTTCGTGGATTTCGCCGCTTTGGTTTTCGCCGAGCACTTCGCCCGCGCCGCGGATTTCGAGATCGTGCATCGCGAGGAAGAAGCCCGAGCCGAGTTCTTCCATCGCCTGGATCGCGTCGAGGCGGCGCGCCGCTTGCGGCGTCGGTTTGCTGTCTTCGTGCGTCAGCAGATAGGCATAGGCCTGATGGTGCGAGCGACCGACGCGACCGCGCAGTTGATGCAGTTGCGCGAGGCCGAAGCGGTCGGCGCGATTGATGACGATGGTGTTGGCGTGCGGGTTGTCGATGCCGGTTTCGATAATCGTCGAGCATAGCAGCAGATTGTGTTTCTGCTGGGTGAATTCGCGCATCACGCGTTCGAGTTCGCGTTCGGGCAACTGGCCGTGGCCGATGACGATGCGCGCTTCGGGCAGCAGTTCCTGCAAGCGCTCGCGCATATTCTCGATGGTGTCGACCTCGTTATGCAGGAAATACACCTGGCCGCCGCGCTTGAATTCGCGCAAGCAGGCTTCGCGCACCTGGCCGTTCGACCATTTGGCTACGAAGGTCTTGATCGCCAAGCGTTTTTGCGGCGGCGTGGCGATCACCGAGAAGTCGCGCAAGCCTTCGAGCGACAAGCCCAGCGTGCGTGGGATCGGCGTCGCGGTCAGCGTCAGCACATCGACCGAGGCGCGCAAGGCTTTAAGCGCCTCCTTTTGGCGCACGCCGAAACGGTGTTCTTCGTCGATCACCACGAGGCCGAGATTCTTGAACTGCACGTCTTTTTGCAGCAGCCGATGGGTGCCGATCAGAATATCGATCTTGCCCTGGCCCAGCGCGGCGATGGCTTCGGTTTGTTCTTTGGCGCTGCGGAAACGCGAAATTTCGGCCACCTTGATCGGCCACGCGGCGAAGCGGTCGGCGAAGTTTTGATAATGCTGTTCGGCCAGCAAGGTGGTGGGGCAGAGGATCGCGACCTGTTTGCTGTCGGATACGGCGATAAACGCGGCGCGCATCGCCACTTCGGTTTTGCCGAAGCCGACGTCGCCGCACACCAATCGATCCATCGGTTTGCCGGATTGCATATCGGCGACTACGGCGTTAATCGCCGCGAGCTGGTCGGGGGTTTCTTCGAAGCCGAAGCCGTCGGCGAAGGCGTCGAGGTCGTGAGTTTTGAAATTGAAGGCGTAGCCCTGGCGCGCGGCGCGTTGTGCGTACAGGTTCAGCAACTCGGCGGCGGTGTCGCGCACCTGCAACGCGGCCTTCTTCTTGGCCTTTTCCCATTGGCCGGAGCCGAGCGTATGCAATTGCACCGCTTCGGGATCGACGCCGCTGTAACGCGAAATGACGTGAAGTTGCGCGACCGGCACATACAGCTTGCTGTCGGCGGCGTATTCCAGATGCAGGAATTCGCTCGGGCCCGCGCCGAGATCCAGATGCACTAAGCCGAGATAGCGCCCGATGCCGTGATGTTCATGCACCACCGGATCGCCGACTTTGAGTTCGGACAGATCGCGCAGCCAGCCTTCGAGATTCGCGCGTCGTCCTTCGCTGCGCCGCCCGCGTGGGCGCGCCGTGGCGGCGTAGAGTTCGTTTTCGGTAATCAGCGCCAGGCTGACGCTGGGCTGCGGCAGCACAAAGCCGCCGCTCAAGGGAGCGACCGTCAGCATAAAGCGGGCGTCGCTGCGCAAAAATGCGGCAAAGTCGTCGCAAGGCTGTGGCGTCAAGCCGTGCTCGCCGAGATAATCGTGCAAGGTTTCGCGTCGGCCCGGCGATTCGGCGAGCAGCAGTACGCGCCGCGTCGGCTCGGCGAGAAATTGGCGCAGTGCGGCGGGCGGATCGTCGGCTTTGCGGTCGATCGCTAAGGGCGGCAGCGCGTTGGATCGAGCCGTCCCGTCAGCGCCGACTTTGATCGCCCACTGCGCATGTACATTCGCGGCGATGAAGAAGTCTTCGCTGCGCAAGAAGATTTCGGTCGGCGGCAGCACCGGGCGCGCACGGTCGCCGCTGCGCAGCTTGTAGCGATTTTGCGTATCCTTCCAGAATTCGTCGAGTGTCGCCGGGACGTTGCCGTGCAACACCAACTGAGTGTCGGGCGGCAGATAATCGAACAGCGTCGCGGTGCGTTCGAAAAACAACGGCAAGTAGTATTCGATCCCCGCCGGGAAGACGCCGTTGGAGACTTCCTTGTACAGATCGATGCGCGAAGCGTCGCCTTCGAAGCTTTCGCGGAAGCGTTGGCGAAACACGGTGCGGCCGATGTCGCCGGCGGGGAATTCGCGCGCGGGCAACAGGCGGATTTCGCCGACCGGATAGAGCGTGCGTTGCGTATCGACGTCGAAACTGCGCAAGGTCTCGATCTCGTCGTCGAACAGTTCGATACGGAACGGCAGCACCGCGCCCATCGGAAACAGATCGAGCAGGCCGCCGCGCACGCTGTATTCGCCGGCGGCGACCACTTGCGTCACGGCCTGATAGCCGGCGAGGCTGAGCTGCGCGCGCAGTTTGCCGAGATCGAGCTTTTGTCCCTTCTTCATGAAGAAGGTATAGGCCGCCAAAAACGACGGCGGCGCCAGTCGCGTGACGGCGGTGCTGGCGCTGGCGATCAGCACATCGCATTCGCCTTGTTGTACCGCGTACAGCGTCGCCAGCCGTTCGGAAATCAGATCCTGGTGCGGTGAGAACGTGTCGTAAGGCAGGGTTTCCCAGTCCGGCAGCAAATGCACGCGGCGCTGCGGCGCGAACCAGGCGATTTCTTCGGCCAGCCGCTGCGCTTCGAGCGGACTGGCGGCAATAATCGTTACCTGCGCATGGGCGATCGACAGTTGCGCCAGCGCCAGCGCATCCGCCGAAACGCACAGTGGCGGCAGATCGAGACGATGCCCAGGGCGCGGGGGCGTGAGCGGAGGAAGCGGTGAGGGGAAGGGCGCAGTCACGAAATCGGGCGAGGAAATGGCGGGGGGCGAATTATCGTGGAAAAACCATGGGTTCGCGAAAAAAGCACGACGAACGAACGAGTCTAAAAAAGGCACGCAATCGAGCGCTCTTTACGGTTTTCAATGAGAACTTCATGAAGAAGATTCTTGCCGCCTGCTCGATCGGCATCACCGAGCTGAAACGCAGCCTCAGCGCGGCCCTCGAACAGGCCGGCGCCGAACCCGTCGTCGTGCTCAACCATAATCGTCGGGTGCGGTATATTCGTGTTGCCGACCGTCCCGCCAGCGCCGACTTTTGCGCGGCGTCGGTATGTGTATGTTGTTGTCTGCGCGGGCGCGTGGTCTGTCTGTGGTCTAATTGGGTACGGTTCGGCCTGCCGGGTGAACAAGGCGATTTTTCCAAGGAATTGATATGCATAATCAACCCAATCCGCCCTCTCCTCTAGCACTCGTCATCGACGACGATCCGGTGCAGAGCGCCTGCATCATCGCCATGCTCGAACGTGCGGGTTGCATCGTGCGTTGGGTGACGACGGTGCAGGACGGCATCGAGTTTGCCGTCCAATCGACGCCGCAGGCGATTTTCCTGGCGCTGGGCGCATGGGGAACCTTGGGCGTAGAGGCGTGCCGTACGCTGAAGAATTATCGCGATCCGGCGGGCAATATCGATGCGCCGGATATTCGCGAAATCCCCGTTTTACTGGTCGGCGCCGATGAAAACTATATGGAAGCGGCCTTGGCCGTCGGCGTGGCGGATTTCGTGCGGACGCCATTGTATGAATTCGAACTGCGCGCGCGCTTGGCGGCGCAGTTGCGCGCCAGTCGTTTGCTGGCGCGTCTGGCGTATAGCGACCGGCAACTGGTCGAATTGAATCGCGAGCTGGCGCAATTGTGCGTACATGACGGCTTGACCGGCATCGCCAACAAGCGGCGCTTCATCGAGGTGTTCGACGCCGAGTGGCGGCGCGCACAACGCGAAAGCCAGTGCCTGACATTACTGATTATAGATATCGACCGCTTCAGGCAATTCAACGAGCGTTACGGCCATTCGATCGGCGACACCTTGTTGCGCGCGGTGGCGCGTTCCCTGGTGCAGATCGTGCACCGCGCCGGCGAACTGGTCGCCCGCTATGGCGGCTCGCAATTTGCGATGATTTTGCCGCGCACGGATCTCGGCATGGCGCAGTTGCATGTGGAGCGTATCCGCGCCGCATTGGCCGCGCTGGATTTAAGCGGCTTGGGCGAGCATATCGAAGCGGACTTTCAGGTTGACGTCAGCATCGGGATCGCCGAAACCGTTCCCGTGCCGCAAGTGGAGCCGCAGACCTTGATTCAGGCGGCGGAGAACGCGCTGGATCAGGCCAAGCGGCAAGGGCGAAATTGTACGGTGACGGTCGAGGCTTAAATGCGCGCTTGGGGAATCCGAGGGGGGCGCAGGAAGAAACTCGTTTTTCCATTTTTATGGTAAGGTTGAAATTCCAAGATTTATCTCGTTTTATTATCTCGTTCGAAAGGAGTCATCATGCGTATGAAGAAAATTGCAGCGTCGTTGGGCGGCGTCGCATCCTTGTCGTGCTTTGCCATCTCTACAGCGTTGGCGGCGGATGTCGATCTCGAATTGAAACCCGGATGGAATCTGATCGGCAATCCCTTTGCCGCGCCCTTGCCGGTCGTCGGCGTCCTAGGCACGCAGGAGAGTCCCAAAGCCGGGCTGACCGATAAGATTCTGACCGCGTGGCAGTGGGACGCGGCGAGCGGCTCATGGATGTTCCATACGCCGCTGAAGTCGGACGCCGACCTCAAAGCGTATGTCAAAGAAAAATCTTATACCCAATTGACTCAGATAGCGCCGGGCAGCGGCATGTGGGTGAATGTCAGCGCTACGGCGCCGGTCGCGTTGCGCATTTCCGGCAATTTTTTGCCGCGCACCGTGGACGATATGCCAAAATCCTGGAGTCTGAATGTGCTGCCGGTCGCGACGCGCGTCGACGATTTCAATCGTTCGTCGAAGATCAACCCGCCGGCTTCGAGCACCGAAATCCCCGACAGCGTCATCAGCCTCTGGGCGTGGGACGCCGTCACGAGCAAATGGCTGTTTTATGCGCCTAGCAAGCATCGCGAAGGCTTGGCTGCGCTCGCCAATTACAGCGCCGAAAAAGGTTATCTGGACTTTATGGCGGGGACGGGCGTGAGCCTCGACAACAAGATGGGCTTTTGGGTAAATCGTCCGGAGTTGGATCGCAGCAAACCGCAGAACGTCTTCCCGGTCTCTTTGGCGATCGCCTCGCCGATTGCGGTGGGTAAAAATGCACCGACCAAAAAAGGCGCCGATACCACAACCACCACCACAGAACCCCCCTCAAGCTACGAGGAAGCCGCCAGCCAAGTGGCTAGCCTGATCGCCTCGGCCTCCGGTACGGTGCAACAGAGCGCACAGGCATTCATTAGCCTGTTGCAGGGGATGGTGAACAACAACGGCAACGCTTCGTGTTACGGGCCGACGCTGAATTACACCGGACATCCGGATAACACGGGCTTAGCTGTGCTTGGCAAAGGAACCTTGCCGAGCGGCGATCTGGGAATCTGGTTGGCGACCGATGGCAACGGCGTCGCCTGCGCTTCGGCGCAGCTCGATGCGCGCTTGCTCGGCACGTCGGCGCGCGCCAACGGCTCTTTGGGGATACTCGCCGCCTTGCTCGGCACGGCGTACAAAAAGAGCGGCGCGCTGCCCGGCGTCGGCGCGACGGTGGATGTGACCACCGAGTTGAATACCTTTCTGAGTTCGCTCGGCACGACCCAAGTGACGGTGACTGTCGCCGGCGCAACGGTCGGCCAGAGCACCGCCGGTACGTGGGTGTATGCGCTCGATGCGAGCATCGCCAGCGTCAGCGCGCCGTCGGCGAGCGCGCAATTGACGATCGATATGACGCATACGTTGGGAACGACGCTGACGCAAGGCAACGGCCTGCTGCGCTACGCCGTTAGCATGCCGAGTGTTTCGGCTTCGTGCGGGACTTCGACCAAGTCGACGGTGTTCGGCAGCGTCAAGTATGCGCAGTCCGGATCGGCGACGATGCTGACGACCTTACGCGAGGGGAATTTCTGCGGCGCATCGACCGTGGCGACGGCGCCTTCGGGCACCTGGGATGCGACGACGAGCCAACTCTCGCCGAGTTCGACGTGGTCGGATAACTTCACGCGCTTCGGCGCGAATTTCAATCCCTTGACGCGCGGCGGCAGCTATCTGTTCGGCTGGCAGGCCGGGGTGGCCGACGGCAATGCGCGCGTGTTTGCGATGACGGTGGATGGCGCGGCCAAGACCGGCGACGCCTGGTATGGCTTCGGCGACGACATCAAAACCACCAACGGCGACGTCAAAGGCTTTATGTGCAACTGGGCCGGGCCGGGCAATACCAAGACGGTGTTGACGCAGTATGCACAACGGCAAAAAGTCGCGTATAACTCGACCAGCTACAAATGGGAGCCGTCGGCCAGCAGCATACGCTATGCGCCAGTGAATACGTGCCTTTACGACGGCAGCAAGAGTTTCTGGTACGACCGCAACCTGGATACGATCGTCAACGAAGCGAGTGCCGATCAGATCGTTGCGGGCAGCGAGAGCGACTTTATTTACAAGTCCGCCGGCGCCGTGACGGCGGATATCGCCGCGACGGGCTTTACCTCGCCGGGATTCTGATCTTTGTTCGAACCAGGGGCAGCCTGCGGGCTGCCCTTTTTTTTAGGGAAACGAATCATGATGATAGAAAATGCTGAAGAAATGAAGCGCGTATTGCGGGAAACGCGGACCATCGCCATGGTCGGCTTGTCGCCGAACGAAGCGCGCCCCAGCCATCGCGTGGCGCGCTATCTGATGAGCCAAGGCTATACCGTAATACCGGTCAATCCGGGACAGAGCGAAATCCTCGGGCAGACCTGTTATCCCGATCTGGCGTCGATTCCGGTCGCGGTGGATATGGTCGATGTGTTTCGCAAGTCCGAAGACACGCCGCCGATCGCCGCAGCCGCGGTGCGTATCGGCGCCAAATCCTTATGGCTGCAAGAAGGTGTCATCAACGCCGCCGCCGCCGCAACGGCGCTCGCCGCCGGGCTGGACGTGGTCATGGATCGTTGCGTCAAGAAGGAACATGCGGCGCTGCTTCTCGGCGGCAACTATTAAGCAGTACTCAATGGCGGGATTTCCAAATGGGCTTGCCGAAGAAAAACGAAGAGCGCTACACCTACGCCGATTACGTCGGATGGCCGGAAGACGTTCGCTATGAACTGATCGACGGCTGCGCCTACGCCATGAGTCCGGCGCCGACCCGGCGACATCAGGATCTCGTCCTTGAGATAGCGCGGCAGATCGCCAACGCATTGAAAGGCGCGCCATGCCGTCCCTACATCGCGCCCTTCGATGTGCGCTTACCGCACGCGAACGAAGTCGACGACGCCATCGATACGGTGGTGCAGCCCGACATCAGCGTGATTTGCGACCCGTCCAAGCTCGACGATCGCGGCTGCCGTGGGGCGCCGGATTGGATCATTGAGGTGTTATCGCCCAGCACGGCAGGACATGATCAGATCGTTAAGCGAGCGCTCTACGAGCGCGCCGGCGTGCGCGAGTATTGGCTCGTGCATCCGGTCGACAACGTCGTCACCATCTACCTGCTGGAAAACGGAAGTTATGGGAAACCGGCGATACAGGCACTCAGCGGCACAAGCACATCGACCCTATTGCCGAGACTCGTTATCGACTGGACGCTGGTAAACGAAAGCTAGCCCCTATGCTGCGCCGATCTTGCTTATGTGTAGCTAGTGCACGTATCGTTAGCGATCCGTTCCGGTGCAGCCCAAACGGCTATACGCTTCGGCAAATAACTCGCCATCGCGCACAGCCGCAAGTAAGGACGGTATCCCCGAAGCGCCGCTGCATGCGAGCCAGCGGCGTAATTCGCGTCCAGCGACGCTATAGACGACCCGGAGGTTATTGGGGTCGTCGACATTCGTTTCGCCATATTTCTTTACAGCCGATATCCAATCGGAACGTGACGACAATTCCGACAAAGCGGGCGTCGACAGTCCTCGCCGCTGAATTTCAAGCCAATTCTCCTGCGAATGCCTAGGCTCGTTGGCGATGACGACGGCGATTCCTTCATCGAACCAGCGTGGGATCTTCTCCATATGCAATACTCCGCCCATCCGATGGTAAAGCTCGACATGCGACCATTCATGCGCGACCAACGGTGCAATCAAACCATTCGGTGAAAGGCGTATTGCTCGATCCCCAAACGCAGTTGCGCGATCGCCTTGACTACCGAATCGGGCGGCGCAGATGTTCGTCACGCATGCAACGAAGTACGGCGATGTCGTAATTTCGCCCCAAAAGCGTTCGACGCTAGTGCGGCCAATTGCAATCTGCTTGCTCAACTCGTCCCGTTGCTCCTGGGTCATGACCGGCTCGATATATAGCCCGGAAGCGACCTTGTCCATACCGAATAGTTGTGGCGATAACATGCGAAAGCTGCCGATGCTGCCGCAGGCATTGAGCAGCATTGCTATGCCGAGCAATAATACGGAGCGTCGTTTCGCCATGATCGGCTCCAGTCTGTCTCAGTTTTTATACGAGTGCGGGGGGCCACAATCCACCATCGGACGATTCATCGGCATCGCCATGGCGGCGAATGCGCCGCCCTGCAAAACTCGGCGCTGGCGGGACGGTGGATCGTGCGTCGCTTTATTTGCGCTTCAAGCGCAACTTGGCGCGTTTGCCGGCTTCGCTGTTCGGGTATTTATCCGCCAATAGCTCCAGCGCGGCTTTGGCGCCTTTGGCGTCTTTGATCGCTTCCAGGCTGGCGACTTGGCTTTCTAAGGCGACAGGCGCGCGTTCGTCGCTGGGCCAGTCGGCGGCGAATTTGCCGAAACATTCCGCTGCCCGCACATGGTCGCGGGCTTGCGCGTTGGCGTAGCCGCACCAATAGTGCGCCGACGCTTGTAGCGTGCTTTGCGGCCAGGCGTCGATGAAAATTGCGAAGCCGTTGGCGGCTTCGATGAATTTCGAATTTTTCAGCAGGCCGAGCGCGTTTTCGTAATCGTGCGTCTCGGCGGCGGGATCGACTTTGGGTTTTTCGGGCTTGATTTCGGGCGGGGGTTGTTCAAGTTTGCGCAAACGGTTGTCGAGGTCGACGTAAAAATCCTTCTGCCGCTTTTGCGCCGCATCGAGTTCGAAGGTCAGCACCTCGACTTGCCCACGCAGCCGGGCGATGTCGGTGCGTAGGGTGTCGAGTTGATTGACGAAATCGAGTTGGTTGCGGTTGAGCGATTCATAGCGTTTGCCCGCTTCGCCGAGGTCGGTGCGCAACTGCTCGATGCGTTTGCGCGCCTCTTCGTCGTCGAACAGCCCGGCGTGCGCCGGTTGCGCCAGCGACACGCAGGTCAGCGCGATAAAACAGGCATGGCGCATGAATGGATGGCGCAGGCTGGCGATCCCCGCTCGCATGCCTAGAACTCCCTGCCGGAGTAGAGGATTTCGCCGCGGCGGTTTTTCGCCCAGCAGTCTTCGGTGGCATCGCTGCAAACGGGTTTTTCTTCGCCCAGGCTCACCGATTCAAGCTGTTCTTCGCGAACCCCCATCAGGCCCAGGGTTTTCTTTACCGCCTCGGCGCGCTTTTGGCCCAGCGCCAGATTGTATTCGCGGCTGCCGCGTTCGTCGGCATTGCCTTGAATCATGATCTTCCGCGCCTTGTTTTTGCTCAGGAACTTGGCGTGCGCTTCGAGTATCGGTTGGAATTCCGGCTTGATCGCATAGCTGTCGTAGTCGAAATAGATGTTGCGTTTCGATAGCAGGCTACGCGAATCGCTCAGTGCGGCTTCGCTTTCCGGATCGAAAGTTTCGCCGGGTTGCGGCGGTGGGGTCACCGGAATCCCCTCGTTGCCGACCCGGTTCGATGAGCCATCGACGACATCCGAGGGTTTTTGTTCGGGGGCTAGTGTCTGCGTGCCGCACGCGGCCAGCAGCAGGGTCAGGGTGGATACGGCGAGAAGTGCGCGCATGGTGATTTCCTTAGGCAGGCGGTAGGTAAAGAAGGTAACGAAGCGATGGGCGGCTATTTTACCGAAGGGCCCCAGGCCGGTTCGCGAATATCCGAGGCGAGGATAGAGAGTTTTTGCTTCACTCGCCCATCGCTGGAGACGGCGGCGAGTACGCCGCGACCGCCGATTTCCGTAGCGTACAGAATCATGCGGCCATTCGGTGCGAAACTGGGCGATTCGTCTTTGGTGGAGTCGGTCAGAATCTGGGTCTGCTTGCTCGCCAGATCCATCAGCGCCAACTGGAAGCGACCGCCGTTGCGCGCAACGAACGCCAAGCTTTTGCCGTCGGGCGAGGGACGTGGCGTCACGTTGTAACTTCCTTCGAAGGTGATGCGCTCCGCATTGCCGCCGGAAATGCCGATGCGATAGATCTGCGGGCTGCCGCCGCGATCCGAGGTGAAATAGATAAATTGTCCGTCGGGCGACCAGCGCGGTTCGGTGTCGATGCTGCTGGAGGTGGCGACGCGCGCGACGCCGCTGCCGTCGGCATTGACGACATAAATCTGCGAAATGCCATCCTTGGTCAATACGACTGCGAGGCGCTTGCCTTCGGGCGACCAGGCCGGCGCGGAGTTCGATCCCTTGAAGTTGGCGGCGACATGGCGGCGACCGCTGGCGAGATCGTGCACATAGACCACGGGTTTTTTGGCTTCGAACGAGACATATGCCAGCTTGCTGCCGTCGGGCGACCAGGTCGGCGAGATGATCGGCTCGCGCGAGGCCAGCGCCGCCTGGGCGTTGCCGCCGTCGGCGTCGGCGATTTGCAATTCGAAACGGCTGCCGGTTTTGACGACATAGGCGATGCGCGTCGAGAAGATGCCGGGTTCGCCGGTGAGTTTTTCGTGGATGAAGTCGGCGATGCGGTGCGCGGTGGCGCGCAATTGCGCGCCGGTATGCACATAGGCGGGGTTGCCGAGCACGCTCTGCTTCGGCACGTCGCTGAGGCGGATGCGGGTTTCGTAACGGTTGTCCGCCGAGCCGGAAATCGTGCCGCCGACTACGGCGTCGGCGCCGCGATCTTTGAGATCGTTGAACGGCGGGGTGGCGTTTTCGGCCAGCGGGCTGCCGGCGTCGACCAGCCGGAACAAGCCGCTACGCTCCAGATCGGCGCGGATCACCGAAGCCAGCGCTTGGGCAACGATGCGCTCGCCGCTGAAATCGGCGATGGCGACCGGCAAACGGTTGGCGCCGGCGCCGGTAATTTCCACCGTCAACTGCGCGCGCGCCGGGGTCATGCCCATCAACATACCGCAGGCGCAAGCGAAAAAGATGCGTTTTAATTTCATCGGAATAGTTCTCCGCTATGGATGTTGCAAATTATAGGGGATGCGTCGCCGGACTTCCGCGCTTATTCTTCGAGCGGGCGGAATTGCAGCACCAGTCGACGATCGAACAGGTCGCTTTGATCGGGCTTGGGCAAGGGGCTGGATTTGCGGATCGCGCGTTCGATCGCGCTATCCAAAGCCGCGTGACCCGACGAGTTCTTGAGTTTGACATCGACGATTTCGCCGCCGGGCAGTTGCGTGACTTCGAAAATCGCCTCGGGATTGCCTCTGACATCGGGCGGCACGACGATGTTGCCGCGTATCTTGCCGCGTATCTTCGCCAAATAATCGGCGATGGCCTTGGCGCTCTTGGCTTTGGCTTGCGCTTCTTTGGCGGCGGTGAGCTTCGATAGCTCCGAATCCATCGCCTTGCGCGTCGCCAGTTGTTCGCTATCGCGTTTCAATTGTTCCTGAAACGGATCGGGCGGCGGCGGCTCCGGTTTCGTTGCGGGAGTGGGCAGCGGCTTGATGGGCGGTTTGGTCTGAGGCGGCGGTTCGGGTTTCGGTTCGGGTTTGAGCGGGGGCTTGGGCTTTTCCTTTTCCTTGATCGCGATATCCGGTTTGGCGATAGGCTTAGGTTCGGGCTTAGGCTCGGGTTCGATTTTGACCGGAGGCTTGGGCGGCGGCGGCTCGAAAGTCGGCGCTGGCGGGACGGCTGCCGGCTCGGGCAGCGAGCGCACCAGTTCGACTTCGACCGCCTCGCCGGGCTTGCTTTGCCAGCGCACGCCGTAATACAGAAACGCCGCCAGCAGCAGATGGATGGCGATCGCCAGCACCACCGAGATGCGTTTGCCTTTGACGGCAGCGGGGCGATCGAGGGGCGACCCAAGTGGCGACCCAAGCGGCGATTCCGGCGTCACTTGCGCGGCGCTCCGGGTTGCACCAACAAACCGATTTTCTTGACCTGCTGGCGTTGCAGTTCGTCCATGACGGCGAGCACTTCTTCGTATTTGATGGTGCGGTCGCCTGCGATCAATACGGCTTGTTGCGGATTCTTTTCCTGGGCGCTTCTGATGCGCGCCGCCAGTTCGGCGCGTTGCACGACATGTTCCGGGCCGCCGACGGCGCGGTCGCGGATCGCGAGCGAATTGTCGGCCTTGATGATGACTTCGAGCGGCGCGACCGGCGGTTGCGCGGACTTGCCGACGCTGGGCAGATCGACGCTGCCGGTTTGTATCATCGGTGCGGTCACCATAAAGATCACCAGCAGCACGAGCATGACGTCGATATAGGGAACGACGTTGATTTCGTTCATTAGACGGCGGTTGCGGCGCATAATTAGTGGGTTTCCTTGCGGTCGGGGGTTTCCTTGCGGCCAAGAAAGTGGTTTTTCAGGCGCTGGTACAGCGACAGCGGGTCGTAGTCGGCGTTCTTGTCGAAAAAATTGCGGCGCCAGTGCTCGTGCCAGCAATGGACGGCGTGGGTCTCCGGCGGCAGCACGCTCGCGGGGCCGAGCAGCGCGGGCATCTCCCATGAGGCGATCGGACAGCAGACGTGCGGATGGAGCACCGCTTGGGTCAGTTGGTGTTTATCGACCAGACTATGCAGCAAAGTGCAGCCGGCTTCGCCCAATGCTAGCTTAGACAGATCCATGCGGCGGCAGTGGTCGATACAGTCTTGCATCAAGGCGCTGGCCGGCGGCGTTTTGAACAGGCACGGCGAGACCTGTACGTGGATTTTGCCTTGCGGGTCGTTTTGCTGCGGCAGCGTCTTGGAGGCGAAAATGTAATCGACATCGGCGGCGAATTGCAGCGGGCGCAGACAGATCATATCGATATCCGCCCAGATGCCGCCCTTGGCGAACAACAGCGTATAGCGGAACAGTTCGGAAAACGGCGTCAGGCTGCCTTTACCGTAGCCGTCGTTACTATGGAAGATGGCGTCTTCGGGCAGAATCTCGCGCGCATCCATGATCTCCAGGCCGCGCGGCATATTGCCGGGTTTGCCGTAGGTGTAGAGATGGACTTCGTGGCCGTTCTTGAGGAAGGAGGTGACCGATAGTCGCTCCATCGCGGATAGCGCTCCCCCGACCCACAGCATTTGCACCGGCGCGGCGGCTGCCATGGTCAGCGCATCTGCCGTTGCAGAATATTCGAAAACTCTTCCATGAAGCTTTCGAAGCGCACGGCGATGCGATCGACATCATGGGCGAAGCGGTTGTAGGCGATCACCGCCGGAATCGCCGCGAACAGGCCGATCGCCGTGGCGACCAGCGCTTCGGCAATCCCCGGCGCGACGGCGGATAGTGTCGCGGTGCTCATATTCGCCAAGCCGCGAAACGCATGCATGATGCCCCAGACCGTGCCGAACAAGCCGACATACGGCGATACCGAGCCGACCGAGGCGAGAAACGCCAGATGCGCCTCCAGATCGTCGATCTCGCGCTGATAGGTGGCGCGCATCGCACGGCGCGAACCGTCGACGACGGCAGACGGGTCGCTGATCTTCTGGCTGCGCAATTTGGCGAATTCGCGGTAACCGGCTTCGAAAATCCGTTCCAGCGCGCCGGTTTCGTGGCGGTTATTTACCGCGCTTTGATATAAGCCGTTCAGATCGCCGCCGCTCCAGAAATCGCGTTCGAACTTATCGGTCTTGACGCGCGCGTCGCGAATCGCAAACGCCTTGCGAAAAATCCAGTACCACGAAGTCAGCGATACCAGCGTCAGCAGCAACATCACCAGCTTGACCATCAAACTGGCGTTGCCGATCAGCTCGATGATGGAGAGGTCTTGAGTCACATTCATTCCGTAAGCCCTGTTTACGTCTCGGCGAGGAGACTTTGAAATTGACGATGAATAGTCGCAGGCATAGCGATGGCCTTGCCGCGGCTTGGGTCGATACAGGCAATCCGTATTGTGGCATCCAATAAGCGTTCCTTATCGCGGAAAATAGACTGGAAAAACACCAGTTGTGCGCGTCCAAGCGAGTCGATGCGGCTTTCCACCGTCAATAAATCGTCGAGTTTGGCCGGGCGCAAGTAGTCGATCTGCAAAGAGCGCACGGCGAAAGCGATGTTTTGCCGCATTAAGTCGACGTGATCGTGGCCCAAGGAGCGCAACAATTCGGTGCGCGCGCGCTCGATGAATTTCAGATAAGCGGCGTAATAGACGATGCCGGCGGCGTCGGTATCCTCGTAATAGACGCGGCAGGGAAAATGGACGGGTTTCATCGTTTCTCAGAAGGCGAAGTTGAAATAGGCATGATGGCCGCGTTTCTTCAGCACCGCCAGCGCATCGGCGGTGACGTGGCGCGGATAGTGCGGCGACAGGCTGTCGAAAAAATGTAAATGTTCTATGTTGTCGAGCAAATAGCCGAATTCGCTCTGCTGCAAAGCAAGACGCAGCCCGGTTTGGCGCGTCACCAGAGAGAACAGAAACTGGCGCGTGGTGGCGATGCCGGCGATTTCGAGGTGCGGCGGCTGATAATGCAAATCCTCGAT
>DATETD010000346.1:0-10656 GCA_035283885.1 Rhodocyclaceae bacterium | reverse complement strand
ATAAACCAGGAGAGAATACAACCAGCTACTTCACCATCAAAATCCGGCAGACTCCAGCCACCAAGGAGAGAGTGACGCTTGCTCTGGCCGTATATGCAAACTGCCAATCTGCAAGTTCATTGATATGCTCTGAAACGCTGCGTTTGCTTAAGCTCCTCGGCATGAAAGCTATAGCCCTCGCCGCTGACCTCCAACCCGGCCAGTTCCAGCACCACGGCGGGCAAGCGTTTGAACACGCTGAAGAATAGGCTATCGGTTTTCATCCGGCGATTCTAGCAGCCCGTAACGCCCGCGTGGCGAGCGACGGCGAGTCGTCGCCTTCGCCATCCGTCCCGCCAGCGCCGACTTTTGCAAGCGCCGCAAGCGCCATTCATTCGTCGGGCAACGCCAGCTCCAACTCGCCTTGCACCGGCCAGCGCCCTTCCTGCAAGGCCTTGGCCGACTGCAATGCACCAGCGCGCACGCCGAGCAAACGCAATTTTCGATCCAGATTGATGCGCCGCAAACACTCCCCGGCGGCACGACGTATCGTCGCTGCATCGGCGGTCGGCGCAAGCAATGTCGCATCGCGCGTTACGGTGCGAAAATTATCGAACCGCAATTTTATGCCGATGGTGCGACTCAGACATCCTTTGCGCCGCATATCCTCTGCAACTTTTTTGCATAAATCCGTAAAAATCGCCGATAAGATTCCGCGATCGCGCTGCGGATGCAAATCGCGTTCGAAGGTGGTCTCGCGGCTGATCGACTTCGGTTCGGACGAAGTCGCCACCGTGCTGCCGTCGATGCCGTGCGCCGCCTCGTGCATCCATTTTCCATAAGCGCGGCCGAAATGCGCTTGCAGCACCGCCGGTTCGAGCTGCGCCAATTCGCCGATGGTCGCGATCCCCAAGGCCGCAAGCTTCTCGCTCGCCTTCGGCCCGATGCCGTTGATTTTGCGTGCAGGCAAGGGCCAAATTCGCGTCGCGATCTCGTCCGCCGTCAAAATCGTCAGCCCATCCGGTTTTTCGAGATCCGAGCCGATTTTCGCCAATAATTTGTTCGGCGCTATGCCGATGGAACAGGACAATCCCGTCGCCGCGAACACCGCCTGCTTGAGACGCCGCCCCAAGGTCGGACTATCCTCGGCATGCGCGGAGAGATCGATGTAAATTTCATCGATGCCGCGATTTTCGATCGAGGGCGCGATCTCGGCCACCGCTACCTTGAAGAGCCGCGAATAATGCCGATACGCTGCGAAATCGACCGGCAACAGCACCGCGTCCGGGGCCAACTGCGCGGCCTTCATCACGCCCATCGCCGAAAACACGCCGAGCGCCCGCGCCTCGTAAGTCGAGGTGGTGATCACTCCGCGACCGACATAGTCGCGCAGACGCGAAAAATGTCGCCGTCCATCGGCGTCCAGCGTCGGCTGCCGGTCGCCGCTCCCACCGATCGCCACGGCTTGACCGCGTAGCTCGGGATAACGCAGCAGCTCGACCGAGGCGTAAAACGCATCCATATCGAGATGCGCGATGCGACGCGAGGGAGCATTCATCCTACTTTCCGCAGATTAACATCGTCAATTCATAGACTTGCTGCAAAATCGAGGCAACCCCGCCGGGCGAATGGCGAATGATTTTCAACTGCTTGATTAATCTGTGTAATCTGCGAAATCTGCGGATGCAATTGAGGTTTTTAGGTTCATACGCACGATCCGGATACGCTTCGGCCCGACGCCGAAGTTCTGCTACAGTGCGACATATCCCATCCCTCCCGGAGTCTGCCTTGCAAGCTATTGTCTGGACCAGCGATTTTGCGATCGGCATCGATGCGATCGTCGAGTTGACTAAAACGAGCGCCGGAGGCGCAACGCAAGCGACGATAGTCCCACTGTATGCAAGGCCGCATCTGTCGCCGCATCTGTCGCCGCATCTGTCGCACTGGCTCGCCGAATTGCGCCGAAGACATCCAACAACGACGATATCGCTTACTCCCGCCGTCGGCGAAACGGACGAAGTCGTCCAGGCATTGGCGTCGGCGACGCTGAAATTGCTGTAAACGCACCGGAGTCATCGACGATCCGTCCCGCCAGCGCCGACTTTCGCGACCGCAACATGGATAGCGTCAGCGGCAAGCGTTCACGCCTTACGCAGATAACAAGCCTTCAGCATAAAAGCGCCCGCATCCGTCTTGCAATCCACCTCATGGTCGCCGCCAACCAAACGGATGCTCTTGATCTTGGTTCCCATTTTGAGGGTGATCGACGACCCCTTGACTTTCAAATCCTTAATCAAAACGACAGCATCGCCATCGGCTAACACCGTCCCGTTGGCGTCCTTGATCGCCGCATCCTCATGCGTATCGGACAGCGGGGTCGCCGTCATCGGCCATTCGTCGCCGCAATCGGCGCAAACGAAATTGTCGCCGTCGGGATAAACATTTTCCATTGCGCATTGCGGGCAAGCGGGTATCGTGGTCATATCGAAGATCTAATGGGAAAAGAAAAAGCCGGTAGCAAACGCGACCGGCGGCAGGTGGTCGAACGATGCGAACGATCAGCCGGCCATCGCGGCGCCACGTTGCGCCAAAGCGGCGTTCTCGACCCAACGCTTGATACGATTCGCATCGCCGATGCGCGTCATCTTGCCCCAGGAATCGAGCAGCACGATGATGGTGGGTTTATTGTTGATCCAAGCCTGCATCACCAAACACTTGCCGGCCTCGTTGATATATCCGGTCTTCGATAAACCGATCTCCCAATTCGAACTGCCGACCAGCGCATTGGTGTTATGGAATTGTTGCGTGCGTCCCGCCACATTGAACTCGCCGCCGGTGGTGGTCGAGAATTCGCGAATCAGCGGATATTGATGCGCGGCATCGACCATCTTAGCCAAGTCCTTCGGACTCGAAACATTCGCCGCCGTCAGACCCGTCGGATCGGCAAAGCGGGTATCGGTCAACCCCAGATCGTGCGCTTTGCGATTCATCGCCGCGACAAACGCGACGCGACCGCCCGGATAATGACGCGACAACGCCGAGGCGGCGCGATTTTCCGACGACATCAACGCCAGACGCAGCATTTCCTCGCGCGACAGTTGAGCGCCGACCTTGAGGCGCGAGCGCGTGCCTTTCAGCACGTCGATATCTTCGTCGCCTATCGTCAGAACTTCGTTGAGACTCGGCTTCTGATCCAAGGCCACCATGGCGGTCATCAGCTTGGTGATCGAGGCGATCGGCAACACCGCATTCGAATTCTTTTCATACAACACGGCGCCGGTGGTTTGATCCTTGACCAGCACCGCCTGCGATTCGAGCGCTAGATGCTGCGCATCGTCCAAGGTCGCGCCACGACGAGGCGCACTGGCGCGATGCATCGCTCCTGCCGCCGTCGCAACGGCGGCCAACTTGGCGGCATGACGGGCTTTACTCTTTACCATCCCGGTCGGTTTAACGGCAATCTTGACGGCTGCCTGCTTGGTCGGCTTGATCGGATTCTTCTTGACCGCCACGACCTTTTTGTGGCTCTTGCGCACGACGGCTCCGGCTTCGGCTTCGGGCGGCGTCATACTTGCGCCGACCACAGCCATGGTCAGGAACGCGAGCAATACTTTCTTCATCTTCGATACCCTCCTGAGAGATTGAGGAATTTTAGCAGAGCAGACCTGCGTCTCGGTAGACTGTATCGTCAAATTTACCGATTACTAAAGCGGAGTTGCAAGGTATATCTCACCCTTTACTTTAAGTTGCTCCGCGCCGCATCTGCTAGCGGCATAGGCGAATCCCGCCTATGCCGCCTCATCGATATTACATAGACGCTTCAACTGAAGTTGATGACGTCATTTTTTGCCGACATGCTGCGCCACTTCCACCGACAACAGCGCCGCGACATTGACGATACGCCGCACCGTAGCGGTTGGCGTCAACACATGCACCGGACGCGCCGCGCCAAGCAGCAAGGGGCCGACCGTCAAACCGTCGCCGGCAACGATCTTCAGCAGATTGAAGGCGATGTTGGCTGCATCGATGGTCGGCATGATCAACAAGTTGGCCTGCCCTTTCAACGCCGAGTTGGGAAACACTTGACGGCGTATGGTCTCCGATAAGGCCACATCGCCGTGCATTTCGCCCTCGACCTCCAGCGTCGGCGCGACTTTATGCAAAATTTCCAGCGCGCTACGCATCTTGATCGCCGTCGGCGTATTTTCGGCGCCGAAATTGGAATGCGACAGCAAGGCCACTTTCGGCGTCAAACCGAAGCGCCTGACTTCCTCGGCCGCCAACAAGGTCATTTCGACAATTTGTTCGACATTGGGTTCGTAGTTGACGTAGGTATCACAGATGAATAGCGTGCGCTGCGGCATGATCAGCATATTCATCGCATAATAGTTCGCCACCCCCGGCTTGCGGCCTATGGTGTTTTCGACATAGCGCAAGTGCTTGGAATAGCCGCTAAAGGTGCCGCACAGCAAAGCATCGGCATAACCGTGGCGCACCATCATCGCGCCGATCAAGGTCGTGCGTCGCCGTAATTCGCGTTTGGCGTATTCCACGCTAATGCCTTTACGACACATGATCTCGTAGTACGACTGCCACATCTGCTTGTAACGCGGATCCGAATCGAGGTTCACCAGCTCGAAATGCTCGCCGCTACGGATGCGCAATCCATAGCGCGAAATACTTTTCTCGATGATCTCGGGGCGACCGATCAGAATCGGACGCGCCAGACCCTCGTCGCACACGGTCTGCACCGCGCGTAATACCCGTTCGTCCTCGCCTTCGGCAAACACGATGCGCGCCGGATGTTTCTTCGCGGCGGAAAACACCGGTCGCATCAACAGGCCGGTATGATAAACAAAATCGTTGAGCTGCTGGCGATACGCATTCAGGTCGGCGAGCGGTCGCGTGGCCACACCGGAATCCATCGCCGCCTTGGCCACCGCCGGCGCCACCACGATAATCAAGCGCGGATCGAAAGGCTTAGGAATCAAATACTCCGGCCCGAACGACAATTCCTCCTTGCCATACGCCGCCGCCACCACATCCGACTGTTCGGCATGCGCCAATTCGGCGATCGCCCTCACCGCCGCCACTTTCATCGCTTCGTTGATGGTGGTGGCGCCGACATCCAGCGCACCGCGGAACATGTAAGGGAAACACAGCGCGTTATTCACCTGATTCGGGTAATCCGAACGTCCGGTGCCGATAATCGCGTCGGGACGCACCGCTTTGGCGAGTTCCGGCAGAATTTCCGGCTCGGGATTGGCCATGGCGAAAATCAGCGGATCGCGCGCCATGGTTGCGACCATGTCCGGCTTAAGAACGCCGCCTTGCGACAAGCCGAGGAAAATATCGGCATCGACCATGGCCTCGGCCAGCGTGCGGATCGCGGTCGTTTGCGCGTAACGCGCTTTGGACGGGTCCAGCTCTTCCCGCTCGCTGTGTATCACCCCTTTGCTATCGACGGCATAGATATTCTTGCGATCCAGACCGAGACTGACCAACAAATCCAAGCAGGCGATAGCCGCGGCGCCTGCGCCCGAGCAAACCAACTTGACCTGGCCGATATTTTTATTCACCACCCGCATGCCGTTCAGGATAGCGGCGCCGGCGATGATGGCGGTGCCATGCTGATCGTCGTGAAACACCGGGATATTCATGCGCTCGCGCAATTTGGATTCGACGTAGAAACATTCGGGCGCCTTGATGTCTTCGAGATTGATGCCGCCGAAGGTCGGCTCCAGCGCCGCAATGATATCGACCAGTTTGTCGGGGTCGTTTTCGGCGATTTCGATATCGAACACATCGATGCCTGCGAACTTCTTGAACAGTACGCCCTTGCCTTCCATCACCGGTTTGCCGGCCAGCGGGCCGATATTGCCCAACCCCAGCACGGCGGTGCCGTTGGTGACGACCGCCACCAAGTTGGCGCGCGAGGTGTAGAGCGCCGCCGTCGAAGGATCGCGCACGATCTCGTCGCACGCTGCGGCCACACCGGGAGAATATGCCAAAGACAGATCGGCCTGATTGTTCAGCGCCTTGGTCGGCACAACGGCGATCTTGCCGGGCTTCGGGGTGCAGTGATACTCAAGGGCAGCGGTGCGAATACGTTCGTCCACGGGCAACTCCTTTTTCTGGTAAGACCGGGCATTTTACCGCCGTCGCGCCATCGCCGAGTTCTTTTTAAGGCACAATTGGCCCGTTAATTCTCATGGGATATCCATCGTTGCGACGACTGCCGCGAAGCTTCGGACTCATCCACGACCGCATCGCCGGCAAAAACCTATCTTTTTGAAAATATCATTTATGCTATAGATTTAACCAATCGATAAATTCAACAGAAACACTCAGCCGTTTTGCCGCAATTGTGGGATATAATTCTAGGGCAGCATGAATTCTGCGCGGTGACACAGCTAATCGGGCGCGGGTCGGGTTCAAGTCGGATTCAATTGAACGCCATTATGACGCACATTCTCGATTAACTTGACATCGGCGTAGATCGCCGGAAGCCTCCACGCCCTTCATACCGAATCGCCAGGCAGCCGGCATGAACATCAACCCAAGTGGAGATTTCAGCGTCATGAGTCAGTCCCAAACGGCCGCAAAGGTCGCCGCCCCCTCCTATATTAAGCACGCCCGTCTCGTCGACTGGGTATCCGAAATTGCCGCCCTGACGCAACCGGACGCCATCGTCTGGTGCGACGGTTCCCAAGAGGAAGCCGACCGTCTGTTCCAGCAGATGGTCGACGCCGGCAGCATGAAGAAGCTCAACCCGGCCAAGCGCCTGGGCTCCTACCTCGCCTTGTCGGATCCCTCCGACGTCGCCCGCGTCGAAGACCGCACCTTCGTCTGCACCAACGATCCCGAAGACGCCGGCCCCAACAACAACTGGGAATCGCCGGAAAAAATGAAGGAAATCCTGCGCGGCCTGTTCGCCGGCTGCATGAAGGGTCGTACGATGTACGTGGTGCCGTTCTCGATGGGTCCGATCGGCTCGCCGATCGCCCACATCGGCGTCGAACTGTCCGACAGCCCCTACGTCGTCGTCAACATGCGCATCATGACCCGCATGGGCCGCGCCGTCTTCGACCAGCTCGGCAGCGACGGCGAATTCGTGCCCTGCCTGCACACCGTCGGCCACCCGCTGCAACCCGGTCAAGCCGACGTCAAATGGCCGTGCAACAAAACCAAATACATCTGCCACTTCCCCAAGACGCGCGAAATCTGGTCCTACGGCTCGGGCTACGGCGGCAACGCGCTGCTCGGCAAGAAATGCTTCGCGCTGCGCATCGCCTCGACCATGGCGCGCGACGAAGGCTGGCTGGCCGAACATATGCTGATTCTCGGCGTCGAATCGCCCGAGGGCAAGAAACATTACGTTGCCGCGGCCTTCCCGTCGGCGTGCGGCAAGACCAACTTTGCGATGCTGATCCCGCCGCAAAGCATGGGCGGCTGGAAAGTCACCACCGTCGGCGACGACATCGCCTGGATCAAACCCGGCAAGGACGGTCGCCTCTATGCGATCAACCCCGAAGCCGGCTTCTTCGGCGTCGCCCCCGGCACCAGCGAGAAGACCAACTTCAACGCGATGGCCACGCTCAAGGAAAACATCATTTTCACCAACGTCGCGCTGACCGACGACGGCGACGTCTGGTGGGAAGGCATGACCAAGGAAGCCCCGGCTCATCTGATCGACTGGCAAGGCCAAGACTGGACGCCGCAAATCGCCAAGGAAACCGGCCGCAAAGCCGCGCATCCGAATTCGCGCTTCACCGCTCCGGCGAGCCAGTGCCCGTCGATCGACGCCGACTGGGAAAGCGCCGCGGGTGTGCCGATCTCGGCCTTCATCTTCGGCGGTCGTCGTTCGACCACCGTACCGCTGGCGTTCGAAGCCTTCAACTGGAACTTCGGCGTCTATATGGCCGCCACGCTCGGCTCGGAGACCACCGCCGCTGCCGGCGGCGCGCAAGGCATCGTGCGTCGCGATCCGTTCGCCATGCTGCCGTTCTGCGGCTACCATATGGGCGACTACTTCAACCACTGGCTGCGCATCGGTCATCAAGTCAAAGACGCGCCGCGCATCTTCACCGTCAACTGGTTCCGCCAAGACGCCGACGGCAACTTCATGTGGCCCGGCTTCGGCGAAAACATGCGCGTGCTGAAATGGGTGGTCGAGCGCTGCGAAGGTAAAGCCAACGCCAAGCAAACCGCGCTCGGCTGGATTCCCCATTTCGAAGACCTCGACTGGGGCGGCAACGAAGACGTCACTCGCGAACAGTTCGAACAACTCACCGCGGTGGATACCGACGCTTGGCGCGAAGAGCTCAAACTGCACGCCGAATGGTTCGATAAGCTCAAGAGCCGCCTGCCGCGCTCCATGACGCTTAAGCGCGAACTGTTCGAATTGTCGATGGTGGATTAAGCCAGCGCCTCGCCCATCGACCGACGGCTACCCGACCTCGCGGCGGGTAGCCGTTGTTTTTACAGCCATTTAAGCGGCGTCGGCCCGAGTGTGATCAATCGATCGCCAGCCTCGACCATCAGCATCGACGACGGATTCAGTAAAGGCTTACCCTGACGACGCAACCCCATCGGAATATGGCCGCGTTCGCGACAAAGGCGCTCCAATGCATCCCAACGCAAGGGCGGCGCAACCGGCAAGTCGGAGATATACATCTGCTGCCCATCGGAACAGCTCAACAATTCGTCGAGCACCTCCTGAATGCCGGGATTCAGCAATTCCTGCGAGACGAAAAACGCCTCGAAACGCCCTCCACAGACCACATGATCGCAACCGGCCTTGCGCAACAACTCGGTCGATGCCGGATCGACGCATTCGACTACGGTATTGACCTGACGCAACCGCCCCTCGATCGCCAGCGTAATCGCAATATTCAGACTATCGCTCGCCGCATCGCCGGGTCGGCGCGCCAGCACCACGGCATGCTGCGCCTTATCGATATTCGCCCGCAACAGGGTTTCGTCGCGCGTCGGGTTGCCGCGAACGAAGCGCACGCCTCTGGCCGCCAAGCTCGCCGGCAATTCTTCGAGCCATTCGTCGACCAACACCACCGGCATGGCCTTGCCGAGCGCATGCGCGTGCAACAACTCGTCGAGCACGCGCAAGGTTTTTTCCTCGCCTGCATAATTGACGATGACGAGATGATCGTTCTTGCGAAAATCGCCCATGCCGCAAAGCTCCCGTTTTCTGGCCGTAATCAACAAACTGGCCAAAGTCGATAACAAATAACCGAGCAATCCTACGCCGAAAAACATCAGCGGGAAACCCACCAGAAAGCGCCCCTGCGGGGTTTTCGGATACAAATCGCCGTAGCCCACCGTCGCCATCGTCACCACGGTGTACCACAGGCCATCGCCCCAACCTAGATCCGGATTGCCCGGCAACTCGAAATACAAAAAGCCGGCGCTGCCGTAGAACAGAATCGTCGGCAAAAATATCGCGATGCGCGCCGCCAAAGGCGGGTCGAGCAACCATTGCCGCAGATGAAAACGAATCCGCCATTCCCTCATGGCGTCGCCTTATGCATCTGTTTCATCAAGGCATCGGCGTTCGCCATCGCTTCGCGATGCGCCCATAAACCGCGCCCGGCCGCGCGCGCCTGCGCTTGCTCGCTTTGATAGGAGGTCATCGCCGGAAACGGAAACACCGTATACACCAAGCCGAGGCCCTCGCGTATCAGCACCAAGGCGATATCGCGATCTTCGGCATAGAGCGTCGCCAAGGTCCGACCGTAGCGATCCTTGGGCGGCGTATACAGCGACACGCGCAAGGACTGGTTCGCCGTCAAGGCGCGCAAGCGATCTTCGGCTGCTCGCCCGAACACGGCGGCGACATCTTTTTCGCTACGCGTGTCGAACACCTTGAGTCCGACCAAGCGCACCGTCGCAGCGGCGCCGTTTTTGTTGACCACCACCGTATCGCCATCGACGATGCGCTCCAATTTCACCAAATCGCCATTCTCCAACGGCGCTTCGGAACGTTGCGCCTGACGTCGTTGCGCCTCGGCGTTGATGCCGAAATAGCTCGCCGTGCCCAACAGCACGCCGACCAATATCCAAAAAGCAAGAGTGGCTCGATCCATACCACCGAGTGTAGCAAAGACTCGGCGCCGACACGACGGCTTTCGCTGAAGTACACTTGCGGCTTATCCATCAATCGCCGCCTCCCTATGCCGAACATCTCCAACCCAAGCATCGCCTGGCTGATTTTGCTCGTCGCCGGCTTACTGGAAGTCGCCTGGGCGATCGGGCTTAAATACTCCGACGGCTTGAGTAAAACGGGAATCGCGATCTTCACCGTCGTCACCGCCTGGTTGAGCTTCTACTTGCTCGGCATGACGCTCAAAGCTCTGCCGGTCGGCACGGCCTATGCCGTCTGGACCGGCATCGGCGCCGTCGGCGCCGCCATCTGCGGCATTTGGCTATTCGACGAACCCGCCACCGTCGCACGCTTGAGTTGCATCGCGCTGATCGTCGGCGGCATTCTCGGTCTAAAACTCCTGAGTGGAGAATAAGGGCCTGCAAAAGTCGGCGCTGGCGGGACGGATGCCGAAACCGACTCCCGGCATCCGCCCGCGCCGCGACCTCAGGTCGCGACCGGCGAGGCAATCGGCGTCGTCGCCAGATCGACTTGACGGATGCTGCCCGCCCCGCCGC
>DATETD010000345.1:0-6930 GCA_035283885.1 Rhodocyclaceae bacterium | reverse complement strand
CGCGCGTATCGCCTTGCTCCGCCGCCGAGGCGAACAGGCGCACCGCTTCGGCGTGGTCGCGCGGCAAGCCGAATCCTTGATAGAGCAACCAACCGAGCACCGCTTCGCCCGCCGCGCACGCATGTTCGGCGCTTTCGTGCGCCCAGCGTAGCGCAGATGGATAATTTTTGGCCACATGCTCGCCGATCGCATAGCGCCACGCCAATTCGGCCTGCGCGTTGCGGTTGCCGCCCGCCGCCATTTTTTCCAGTTCGAGTTGCGCCAAGCCGTTCCAAAAGCCTTCGGCATGGCCGAGCAACTCCAGCCCCTGCACGGCGCCGCGCTCGACCAAGGAGCTTTCCAGCGCCTCGCGAAACAGTCCCAACAACGCCCCGGTGGGCAAGGGTACTAAGGATTGACTCATCTCACCGCTCAAGCATCCGATCAAGCGGTGTACGGTAATCGAAAACGCGCCGATCGCAAGCGGCGAACACCGCAAGTTTGTCCACAGAATCTGTGGACAAACGTGTGGAGCAGCGTGTGAGCAGCGACTTAATGCGCTAATTTTTAAGCAGATTCTTCCTTGGTCAAAAGTTGACGCTCGCGCCGGGCGCCGGATGCGCGCGCCGGAATAGTCAGGGTTTCCAGCGCCTGCTCTGCGGATTCCATGCGAAACGCCTCGGTCGCGACGCGCGGCGTCCTCGCAGGATACGCCGACGCAATACGCATCGCCACTTCGACGCCGACACGGTGGATTGTCCACAGAATCTGTGGACAATTGTGTGGGGCAGCATGTGCGAAATAGGCTAACTCCATCAATCTTATGGAAATTTTCCTATGGTCAAATTTTGACGGCGATGGCGCAGGCGATAGCGCCATCGCCGATCAGCGCCGAAATCTCGCGACTGCTCGCCGCATCGAATCCCATTTGCATAACCCCTCGCCCACCGGGCGCGGTGAGCGCAATCGACGCGGCTGTGTTCTAATTGCATGAACGTATCGTGGACTTCCAATATGCTTCCCAACGCTGTCGTCATCAGTATCGGCGAATTGAATCGCCTCGCGCGTCAGGCGCTCGAAAGCCAGATTCCCTTGGTCTGGGTCTCGGGCGAGATCTCCAATTTAATGCGCGCCGCATCCGGCCATGTGTATTTCAGCCTCAAAGACGCCACGGCGCAGGCGCGGTGCGTGATGTTCCGCTCGCGCGCGCAACTCGTGCCGTGGCAACTGAGCAACGGTCAGCAGGTGGAAGCGCGCGCCTTGGCGTCGCTCTACGAGCCGCGCGGCGATTTTCAGTTGAATATCGAAGCCCTGCGCCGCGCCGGACTGGGGCAGTTGTTCGAGGCCTTTAACCGGCTCAAGCTTCGGCTCGACGCCGAAGGGCTGTTCGCCGCGGAACGCAAACGGGCGCTGCCGCGCTTTCCGCGCCGTATCGGCCTGATCAGTTCGCCCCAGGCGGCGGCGTTGCGCGATGTGCTGGTCGCGCTGCGCCGCCGCGCGCCGCATGTGCCGTTGGTGCTTTACCCGACGCCGGTGCAAGGCGATGCGGCGATTCCGGGTCTGGTGCGCGCGATCGAAACCGCAGGGCAACGCGCCGAATGCGATCTGTTATTAGTGGTGCGCGGCGGCGGCAGTATCGAAGATCTCTGGGCGTTCAACGACGAAAGCGTCGCGCGCGCGATGGCGGCCTGCCCTGTGCCTATCGTCAGCGGCGTCGGCCACGAAACCGATGTCACGATCGCCGATTATGTCGCCGATCTGCGCGCCGCGACGCCGACCGCCGCCGCCGAGATCGCCAGCCAAGATTGGCTGCAAGCCGCCCAGCATCTGGCGCCACTCGAAGCGCGTCTGCGCCAAATTCTGCAACACCGCCTAGCGCTGGGACAGCAAACGCTGGATACCTTGAGCTTACGCCTGATCCATCCGGCGACGCGCTTGCAGCAGCACCGCCAGCACATGGCGCTGCTGACGGCGCGGCTGGAGGCGGCGCTGAACCGGCATCTACAACGGCAGCAGCAGCGCTTGAACCAAGCGGCGCAGCGACTAATTCGCGCCACGCCGCGCGTGGATCGCGCTCGCCATCGCATCTCCCTGCTGGCCCAGCGGCTGCATAGCGCGATGCAGGCGCAATTGCAGCGCAAGGTCCAGCATCTGGATCGACTCGGCGCGGCGCTCACGCACCTCAATCCGCAAGCGACGCTGCGGCGCGGCTTCGCCATCGTGCGCGACGAACATGGCCATATCGTCAACGCCGTCGACGCTTTGCAAGCCGGCCAAACCGTCACACTGGATCTGGCCGACGGTCAAGCCGCTGCGCGCATACTGTCGACGATTGCGCCAATTGCGCCAATTGCCAAAGCGTCGATTCCCGACTAAAATACTCAACTTTACCACTCACACACAGGAGTCGCTGCTATGGAACATACCCTTCCCCCCCTGCCCTACGCCATGGACGCCTTGGCGCCGCATATCTCCAAGGAAACTTTCGAGTATCACTACGCCAAGCACCATCAAGCTTACGCCACCAATCTCAACAATCTAATCAAAGGCACCGAATACGAGTCGCTAGCTCTCGAAGCCATCGTCAAGAAAGCGCCCGCAGGCGGCGTGTTCAACAATGCCGCCCAAGTCTGGAACCATAGCTTTTTCTGGAACAGCATGAAAGTCGGCGGTGGCGGGACGGCGAGCGGCGCGCTGGCCGCGGCGATCAATGCCAAATGGGGCAATTTCGACGAATTCAAGAAAGCTTTCCAAGCCTCCGCCGTCGGCAATTTCGGCTCGGGCTGGACCTGGCTAGTCAAAAAGCCCGACGGCTCGGTCGATATCGTCAACACCTCCGGCGCCGGCACTCCGCTGACTACCGACAACACGCCGCTATTGACGATCGATGTCTGGGAGCACGCCTATTACATCGATTACCGCAATCTGCGTCCCAAGTTCGTCGAGACCTTCCTGAATTCCCTCGCCAACTGGGATTTCGCCGCCGCCAATTTCGGCTGATCGATTTAAGGTTCTCTACCCGCAAAAAACACGCACGCTAAGCCGATTCGTTTCGTACTTGGCGTGTTTTTCGTGGACTCGTAGACAGCGTAGACAGCCGCATGCCGCCATCCCTCTCGAACGGTGGACGCGCGCATAAAGTTTCAGCATAGGCACTGAAATTATCGTGGAGACTTGATACTATGCGTGTTGCGCCCTGCAAACGGTCGCATAGATACCACGAACGACTTCGAGAGGCGAAAATGCTACAAAACATGAGTATCAAGGCCAAGCTGACAACACTGATCCTGATCGCCGTCATGGGCTTGCTGTTGCTCGGAGCGGCGGCGTTTTACGGTTTGCACAGCGACAAGCAGCATTTGGATGAAATAGGCATCGTCCGCTTACCCTCGGTCGCCAGCCTTCAAGCGATGCAAACGCATAGCGTCGAAGTTCGTTTGAGCAATCTCAGCGCCGCGATCTGGGAAAACGATTACAAAGCGCAGGACAACTTTGCGGCAGTCCTGACGTTACGCAAGGAAGATTGGGCCGAGTACGAGAAAAATTGGAAGATTTACGAACCGCTGCCCCAGACCAAGGAAGAAGCGATCGTTTGGAAACAATACGAACGCGAGATGGCCGATTACAAAACCGCCGAGCAAAAAGTGGCGGCGCTGATCGAAAAGATGAGCCGCAATACCGATCCCAAGGTACAACAAGCCCTGTTTACCGAATTCTATCGGGAACGCGAGATCGAAAACCCCTTATTCAAGAAGACGATGGGTTCGCTGGATAAATTGATCGAGTTGAATTCGGGCTACGCCAATGAAGCCGTCAAACAAAGCAACGAATCCGCGCAAAATATCAAATACTTCGTCGTCTTCGTGTTGCTTCTGGCGATTGCGGTCGCGATTTCTCTCGGCGCGCTGATCCTCAACAGCACGCTACGACAGTTGGGCGCGGAGCCTACGCTAGTCGTCGACATCGCCAATCGCATCGCCGTCGGCGATCTGAGCAGCACCATTCATATTCGGGAGGGCGACAACGCCAGTTTGCTGGTCGCGATGAAACAAATGATGGCCTCGATCCAGGCCTTGGTCGGCGACGCCCACCAGTTGGTGCAGGCGGCGGTAGCCGGCAAGCTGGCGACGCGCGCCGACGCCAGTCGCCATCAAGGCGAATTCCGCAAGATCGTCGAAGGCTTCAACGCCACGCTCGACGCGGTCACCGGCCCTTTGAACGTGGCGGCGAACTATGTCGACGCCATCGCCAAAGGCTCGATTCCAGCCAAGATTACCGATGTCTATAACGGCGATTTCAACACGATAAAGAACAACCTGAACACCTGCATCGACGCCATCAATGCCTTGGCGACCGACGCCACTATGCTCTCCAGCGCGGCGATCGACGGCAAGCTGGATACGCGCGCCGATGCCGCCAAGCATCAAGGCGATTTCCGCACAATCATCGACGGCGTCAATGGAACTCTGGATGCGATTATCGGCCCGATCAAGGAAGTCGGTCGCGTCATGGCGGCGATCGAAGCCGGCGATTTGAGCAAATCCATCGCCAACGACTACCGCGGCCAATTGAAAGCCCTATGCGACTCGGTCAACACCACCGCGCGCAAACTCGCCGCCGCGATCGACGACGTCAGCCGAGTGATGACTGCCGTCGAAGCGGGCGATTTGACCAAGACGATAAATTCCGAATACCAAGGGCAATTCAAGAGCCTGTGCGAATCGGTCAATCATACGGTGGAGAAACTCGCCGAGACGATTAGCGACGTCGGCAATACCGCCGAGACCTTGACCAACGCGGCGAATCAAGTCTCCAGCACCTCGCAAACCCTGTCGCAGGCGACCTCCGAACAAGCCGCTTCGGTCGAAGAAACCACGGCCTCGATCGAGCAGATGTCGGCCTCGATCAAACAGAATACCGAAAACTCCAAAGTCGCCGACGCCATGGCGTCCGAAGGCACGCAAAAGGCGGCGGAAGGCGGCAAAGCGGTGATCGAAACCGTCACGGCGATGAAGCAGATCGCCAAAAAAATCGGCATCATCGACGATATCGCCTACCAAACCAATCTATTGGCGCTGAATGCGGCGATAGAGGCGGCGCGCGCCGGCGAACATGGCAAAGGATTTGCGGTCGTGGCGTCGGAAGTTCGCAAACTGGCGGAACGTTCGCAGATCGCCGCGCAAGAAATCGGTCAATTGGCGATCAATAGCGTCGGCTTGGCCGAACGGGCGGGTAAATACCTCGAAGAAATCGTCCCGGCCTCGAAAAAAACCGCCGATCTGGTGCAGGAAATCACCTCCGCTTCGCAAGAACAAAGCTCTGGCGTCGGCCAAATCAACAACGCCATGGCGCAACTCAATCAAATCACCCAGCAAAACGCCTCCGCCGCCGAAGAACTGGCGGCGACCTCCGAAGAAATGAGCGGTCAGGCAAACAGCCTACAAGAAACTATGGCATTCTTCACGCTAGCCGGTCAGGCCAAACCTACGGCGGCGTCGAGAATCAAACAAAAGCAGACGCCCGTCAAACGACAAAACCTCGCCAACGAATCCGACTTCGCTCGTTATTAGCCCGTTATTAAGGAACCGCCGCCATGCAACTCCAAACCGCCAGCCATCGCTCCAGCAAGTCCGCCGCCTTAACGACGACAGCGGACGCCGATCGGGAAAAAATGGAGCAACATCAATACCTCACCTTCAGCCTGCACGACGAAATGTTCGCCATCGGCATACTATCGATTCGCGAAATCATCGAATACGGTGCACTGACCGTGGTGCCGATGACGCCGAACTTCATTCGCGGCGTCATCAATCTACGCGGCGCGGTCGTGCCGGTGGTGGATTTGTCGGTGCGTTTCGGTCGCCCCGCCAGCACCATCACCAAGCGTTCGTGCATCGTCATCATCGAGATCGCGCATCACGAGCAAACGCGGCAAATGGGTATCGTGGTGGATGCGGTGTCCGAAGTGCTCGAAATCCCGACCAAGGATATCGAACCGCCGCCGGAATTTGGATCGCATATTCGCATCGACTTTATCCAGGGCATGGGCAAAGTCGGCGGCAAATTCGTCGTGCTGCTCGACGTCAACCGCGTGCTGTCGCTCGACGAAGTGGCGGTGCTGGCGGCGATGGGCCATATGGAATCGAACACGCTGCAATAGCCGCACTATCCGTCCCGCCAGCGCCGAGTTTTCAAGGATCCCTTACGCCGCCTTTTTCAACTGCTTGCGATACAAGAACTCGAACACCGCCGCGCGATACTCGGCGAACCGATGATTTTGCGCCAACTGCACCCGGTCGCGCGGTCGCGGTAAATCGACCGGCAGGATTTCGCCTATCGTCGCCGCCGGGCCGTTGGTCATCATGACGATGCGGTCGGACAGCAGCACCGCTTCGTCCACATCGTGCGTCACCATCACTACGGTGGCGCCCGTGCGACCGATGACATTGTTCAATTCGTCTTGCAAACTGGCGCGCGTCAGCGCGTCCAAAGCGCCGAAGGGTTCGTCCATCAGCAGAATGCGCGGCTCCATCGCAAAGGCGCGCGCGATGCCGATACGCTGCTTCATGCCGCCGGAGATTTCGTGCGGAAATTTATGCGCGGCGTGATCCATATGCACCATCGCCAGCGCCGCATCGACGCGTTCTCTGAGCTTGTCGCGCCCTTCCTTACGGCCGAACACCCGCTCCACCGCCAGCATCACATTTTCGAAACAGCTCATCCACGGCAACAGGCTGTGGTTTTGGAACACCACCGCGCGTTCCGGCCCCGGCCCGGCGATCTCGCGCCCGTCGCATAGCAAAACCCCGCTGGTCGGCAAGGTCAAACCGGCGATCAGATTCAACAAGGTCGATTTGCCGCAGCCCGAATGACCGATCAATGAAACGACCTCGCCGGATTGGATGCCGAGATCGATGTTGCGTAAGGCGATAAACCGTCCTTTCGGCGTGC
>DATETD010000344.1:0-4919 GCA_035283885.1 Rhodocyclaceae bacterium | reverse complement strand
CTCCAGGCCAATTCAAGAGCTGCGGAAAGATCTGCCGCTGCGGCTGGAGGTGCAACACTACGGCGCCCACGGGCTGGATCGTTCCGTCGACCACCCGCCGCAAGGGGACGACGAAATCCATACCGTCGAGATTTCCGTCGGGATTTCCTTGAGTCGCCGCGATCGATTCGCTACGCCGAATCTCGCCGCTCTTCAGCGCCTGGGCGACCGTCGCCTTGCGCAACTCCGCCGCATACGCCGCATACGCCGTATCCTCGCCCACGCCGATCAGCACCTGCGCCTCGGGGTCCAACAACACGACCGCAGGGTAGGCGTAGGCTTGACGTACGCCATCCAGATAGCGCCGCACGATGCGCTGCTGATCGGCATCGCCGCTGTGCCGCATCGCGTCCACGCGTTCGACGAAATCCAAATTATCGAGAATTACCTTAGCATCGCCCTGGCGCTCGATCGACCAGTGCTCGGCCTGCTCGGCCTTAGTGCGCGCCATCAGCGATAGATGGGCGAGCGCCGCATGTTCGAGCTGCGGCGCCTGCCAGCCGAACACCAGCCAAGCCGCTAACGGAACCATGCCGATCCAGGCGACAAACGACAGCGCCACGCGCCACGCGCCCCACGCCTTTTCGCGTCGAGGAGTTCGATCCGGCTTTTCCTTGTTCATACCCGAGCCACGGCCAAAAAAGTTGGAGACGACGAAACGACGAGACGGCAAGAGGATTCCCCCCACCGTCTCGTCAGCGCCGAGTTTTACACACTTTAGCCCTGGCTGCCTTGATGAAGTTGCGTCAGATGCTCGCCCAATTCGTGCAGCGCCTGCTGAAAATCGTTGCCATGATCCATCAGCTCGAACATTTGCCGCATGAAATCGTTCACTAGCTCCGCCAGCGAGCGCTCCTGCGTATCCGAAAGACCGAGGTGCACGAAGGCTTTGGATAAGCTTTGCTCCATCCTCAGCATCAACTCGGTGCTGTGCGCACGGTCGCGATGCAGCGAAGTGCCCAGTTCGGCGGTCGAGGCGCGTATCGTCTCCAAGGCCTTGACGATGCCCGCTTGATTGCGCCGGTTGGCGGTTTCGATTTCGATCGCGCGCAAGCGCGCCTCGGAGCATTCGGCGGCGATCGACAGATGGTCGCGCAGACGCCCACAGTATTCGGCGTCATCCAAAGGCATATTGTTGATCATCAGCGTCACGCGCTCGAAGTTATGCACGCTGCGATTGCGGAATTCGAAAATCCGATCCATGCCGCGCACATGATCCATGATCGACGTCTCAAGCGGTAGATTCGTTCCCGCCGCACTATACGTCATGCTGCTTTTATCGATACGGATCTGCACTACGCCTTCGAGTCGATAGCGATGCAACATGCTCAATAGGCCTTCGGCGAACTCGTGCACGGTTTCCCAGGAGATCATCTCGCGCATGAAGCGAACGAGTATTGCATACTCATCCATACTCGCCATCACCAGCGAGGACAAGAATTCCGCCGATTCGACCTGCTCTGCGAGCGAACGCTGATTTTCGGCAATCTGCTGCGCCACCCTGACCTTGCGCCGAATCTCCTCGGCTTCGAACGGCTTGACGATGAAATCTTCGCCCCCGGCGTCGTACCCCCGCAGCCGCGCTTCTATCGTGTCGTGACCGGAAACGAACGTCACCGGAATCTTGCACAGGCCACCATCGTCCTTGATCTGCCGACAAAATGTATAGCCGTCGATGCCGGGCATGCGCACATCGAGCAAGAACATGTCCGGCTGCTGCAAGTCGAGACGCGGCACGCACTGCTCGACGCTGGTAAAAATCTCCACCTCGCAATCGGGATCGAGAATACCGCGGATGATGTCGAGCACGAACGGATCGTCGTCCACCACGAACACCTTGAATCGATCGCTCATACCGTACTTTCCTCCAATGTTGCATCGTCGCTGAATTTAGCGGCAATCGCGCTGAATGCGCCTGTATCTTCAAGAAAACTATCGACGATCCGCGGGTCGAAATGCGTGCCGCGCCCTTCGCGGATAATATCCACTGCAATCCCGTGCGTCATCGGCGCCTTATACACCCGCCGACTGATCAATGCATCGTACACATCGGCCACCGCCATCAAGCGCCCCGCCAGCGGAATCGCCTCGCCGCTCAAACCTTCGGGATAGCCGGTTCCGTCCCAACGCTCATGATGGGAATAGGCGATCTCGGCCGCCACGCGCAAGAAGGACGCCACCGGCCCGCCGCGATGCTCCGCCGAACGTAAGGCGTCGCGCCCGATCGTCGGGTGGCGTTTCATAATTTCGAACTCTCCCACCGTCAGACGGCCCGGCTTCAAAAGGATATGATCCGGAATCCCCACCTTACCGATATCGTGCAGCGGCGCCGACTTCCAGATCATCGCCCATTCGTCGGCGCTCATATGACGATACGCCGACTGACGCGCCAGACGCCCTGCCAACTCCTCGACATAGGCGCGCGTCCGATGGATATGGTTGCCGGTCTCGTTGTCGCGCGTTTCGGCAATCAGGCCGAGCGCGACTATGGTCAGTTCCTGACTCGATTGCAACTCCTGCGTTTTCGACTGCAACTCCACCGTACGCGCCTGCAAATCGCGCGTGCGCACGCTGACCAACTGCTCCAAATGCTCGTTCTGATCGCGCAACAAATCGCGCGCCTCGCGCAGCCGCAAATGCGTCTGCACCCGCGCCAGCAATATCGGCGGCGCAACGGGCTTGCTCACATAATCGACCGCGCCCAGCTCCAGACCATGAGTTATACTAACAACATCAGAATGGCTGGATAGAAAAATCACTGGAATCGGCATCGTCGTCGCCTCGCGCTTGAGCTGGGCGCAGATCTCGTAGCCTTCCATGTCAGGCAGCTTGATGTCGAGCAAGATCAGATCGGGCAAAGGCGTCATCTGCGCCAACTCCAACCCCTTTTTACCTGTCGTCGCGATACGCACCCGATAATGCGGACGCAAGCACCCCTTGAGCACTCCGAGCACCACCGGATCGTCGTCGATCAGCAAAATCGTCTTTTCCATGATTTACGCGCATTGGAATAATTACGCGAGTTTAGCAGATCGGCGATTGGCGATCAGCGCACGCGGGGCAAAGGCGTTAGCACTCTAGGTGGAAGAGTGCTAACGCTGTGATAGAATAACGGTACGAAGGAGGTACTAACCATGAGTCAGACATTATCGTTGATCCCGTTCCCGACGCTATCGGCCAGCGGCAGCATCGATGCCTACATCTCGGCGGCCAATCGCTTTCCGCTGCTCACCGAGGAAGAGGAGTTGTCTCTTTCGCACCGTCTGCGCGACGAACACGATCTGGAGGCGGCGCGCTTGCTGGTCACGTCGCATCTGCGCTTGGTCATCGCCATCGCGCGCGGCTACCTCGGTTATGGCTTGCCCCACGCCGATCTGATTCAGGAAGGCAATATCGGCTTGATGAAAGCGGTCAAGCGCTTCGATCCGGATCGCGGCGTCAGGCTGGTGTCGTTTGCGATTCACTGGATCAAGGCCGAAATTCACGAGTACATCCTCAAAAATTGGCGCTTGGTCAGAATCGCCACCACGAAGGCGCAGCGTAAACTGTTTTTCAACCTGCGCAGCCTGAAAGCCGCTTTGGTCAACTCGCAAGACGAAAACTCTACGCAAGGCTTCGGTACATTGGGATACGACGAGGTCAACACCGTCGCACAAAAACTGGGCGTCAAACCCGAAGAAGTCGTCGAGATGGAGACGCGCATGTCAGGCGGCGATTTGGCGCTGGAGCCGGGCGTCGACGACGAAGACGATAGTTTCGCCCCGATCGCCTATCTCGCCGCCGATGCCGGCGCCGAACCTTTGGCGATGCTCGAACGGCGCGAGCGCGACCATCTGCACGATGTCGGTTTACACGAGGCGCTAGCCGAACTGGACGCGCGCAGCCGCGACATCGTTCGACGTCGCTGGTTAGTCGGCGAAGGCGAAGCGGCGGCGACTTTGCACGAGTTGGCGGCGGAATATGGCGTATCCGCCGAGCGTATCCGCCAAATCGAGGCCAATTCGCTCAAAAAATTGAAGAAAAACCTCGCCGCCCAAGTCGCCTGAGCATCAGGGCGGGATGCCTGCGCCTATCCGTCCCGCCAGCGCCGACTTTTGCGCCCCCGGCAGGCTTGGTATAATCCGCAGCCTTTCTGACATTCCTCCCCCTTCGATGCGGATTTTTCGCGGCGTTCCTACGCAAGCAACGACAGCTTCGGTACTGACGATCGGCAATTTCGACGGCGTGCATCGCGGTCATCGCGCCCTGCTCGACCGCTTGACGGCGAAAGCGCGCGCCTTATCGCTGCCGGCGACCGTACTGACCTTCGAACCGCATCCGCGCCAATTGTTTGCGCCCGACCAAGCCCCGGCGCGACTCGGCAGCTTGCGCGAAAAGCTCGAACTCCTGGCCGAGTGCGGCGTCGAGCGGGTGCATATCGTGCGCTTCACGCGCGCCTTGGCGGCATTGAGCGCCGAACAATTCATTCAGCGCATCCTGCGCCAAGGCCTCGATATACGCCATTTGATTATTGGCGACGATTTCCGCTTCGGTCAAGGCCGACGCGGCGATTTTGCGCTGCTGCAACGCGCCGGAACAGGTCGCCACGACGGCATCGACGGCATTCCCTTTACGGTCGAAGCGATGCCTACGGTCGACTACCAAGGTCTGCGCGTTTCCAGTTCGGCGGTGCGCACCGCTCTGGCGCAAGGCGATATCGAACTGGCCGGCGAGTTGCTGGGCCGCGCGTATGTGATCGATGGTCGCGTGGTGCATGGCGATAAAGTGGGCCGCACTTTAGGTTTCCCTACCGCCAATATCCGGATCAAACGCGCGCGGCTGCCGCTCTCGGGCGTATTCGCCGTCACCGTGTCCGGGATTGCGCCGCAGCCGATTCCCGG
>DATETD010000343.1:0-2814 GCA_035283885.1 Rhodocyclaceae bacterium | reverse complement strand
ACAGCGTGAGCTCGGGGCGCGCCATCGTCAGGTCGGTTCCGAGCGCGCGGCCTCGTAGGCTTCGACGATGCGCGCGACCAGCGGATGGCGCACCACGTCGGCGGCGGTGAAGTCGGTAAACGCCAGACCGCGCACGTTGCCGAGCACCAAGCGCGCCTCGCTCAAGCCGCATTTCTGGCCGCGCGGCAGATCGATCTGCGTCACGTCGCCGGTAATCACCGCCTTGGCGCCGATGCCGATGCGGGTTAAAAACATTTTCATCTGCTCGGGCGTGGTGTTCTGCGCTTCGTCGAGGATGATGAAGGCGTGGTTGAGCGTGCGCCCGCGCATATAGGCCAGCGGCGCGATTTCGATATGCTGCTTCTCGAACAGCTTGGCGACTTTATCCACGCCCATCAAATCGTAGAGCGCATCGTACAGCGGGCGCAGATAGGGATCGACCTTCTGGCTTAGATCGCCCGGCAGAAAGCCGAGCCGCTCGCCGGCTTCGACCGCCGGGCGCGTCAGGATAATCCGGCTGACCTGGTCGTGCTCGAAGGCGTCGACGGCGGCGGCGACCGCCAGATAGGTCTTGCCGGTGCCGGCGGGGCCGATGCCGAAGGTGATGTCGTGTTCCTGAATATTGCGCAGATAGAGGATTTGATTGGGCGTGCGTCCGTGCAGATTGGCCTTGCGCGTCAGCAGTCCCGTCGCCAGCGCCGGATGTTTGTCGGCGACGTCGATAGGCTCGCGAGTGTCGAGGGCGCTGAGGGTGTCGTGGGCGATTTCGACCAAGCTCAATTGCAGATCGTCGATCGAGATCGGCTGCTGGGCCTGCTCGTAAAAATGCTTGAGCGCCGTGGCCGCGCGGCGTGCGGCGAGCAATTCGCCGCCGATATGGAAATGCTCGCCGCGCCGCGCGATCGTCGCATCGAAAGCGGTTTCGATTTGGCGCAGATTTTCGTCGAGCGGGCCGCAAAGATTGCGCAAGCGATCGTTATCGACCGGGTGCAGCACCACCGAAAGCGAGCGTGGCGGAGTCGGCGCGACGCTCTTAGGCAAGAAGTTCTCCGCGCAGGCTGTGCGGCAAGGCGGCGCTGATGCGCACATCGACGAATTTGCCGAGCAACTCCGCGGGGCCGACGAAGTTGACCACGCGATTGTTGTCGGTGCGCCCAGCCCATTCGAGCGCGTTCTTGCGCGCCGCATTCTCGACCAGCACGCGCTGCACCGAACCGACCATAGTTTCGCTGATCGCATACGCTTGCGCTTCGATGCGATGCTGCAATTGACGCAGCCGCTCGACCTTGAGCGCTGGCGGCGTATCGTCGGGCAACTCGGCGGCGGGCGTGCCGGGGCGCGGGCTGTAGATAAAATAGAAGCTCGCGTCGAAATTGAGTTCCTCGGCCAGACGCAAGGTTTTATTGAAGTCCTCCTCGGTCTCGCCCGGAAAGCCGACGATAAAGTCCGAAGACAACGAAATATCCGGGCGCGCCGCACGCAGTTTGCGCACCAGCGATTTGTATTCGAGCGCGGTATAGCCGCGTTTCATCGCCGCGAGGATGCGGTCGGAGCCGGATTGCACCGGCAGATGCAGATGCGATACCAATTTAGGCACGGTGCGATACACCTCGATCAGCCGCGAACTCATTTCGCGCGGATGCGAGGTGGTGTAACGGATACGCTCGATCTCGGGGAGGGCGGCGATGGTTTCGATCAGATACGCCAGATCGACGGTATCGCCATCTGCGCCATCTTCGTCGGCCTCGAATTTGCCTTGATAGGCATTGACGTTCTGCCCAAGCAAAGTGACCTCGCGCACGCCGCGCGCCGTCAGCCCGTGGATTTCCGCGAGCACGTCCGGCAGCGGACGCGAGATTTCTTCGCCGCGCGTATAGGGCACGACGCAGAAGCTGCAATATTTGGAGCAGCCTTCCATAATCGAGACGAAGGCCGACGCGCCGGTCTGCGGCGCATGCGGCTGCGGCATCGCATCGAATTTTTCGATCTCGGGAAACGAGATATCGACTTGCGCCTGCCCGCTCTCGCGCCGCGCCGCGATCAATTGCGGCAAGCGATGCAGGGTTTGCGGGCCGAACACCAGATCGACATACGGCGCACGGCGTACGATAGTCGCGCCTTCCTGACTCGCCACGCAACCGCCGACGCCGATAATCAACTCGGGCTTGGCCTGCTTGAGATGCTTGACGCGCCCAAGATCGTGAAACACCTTCTCCTGCGCCTTCTCGCGCACCGAGCAGGTATTGAAGAGAATGATGTCGGCTTCTTCGGGATTTTCGGTCGCGACCGTTTCCGCGCCTGCGGCCAGCACGTCCAACATCTTGTCCGAGTCGTATTCGTTCATCTGGCAACCGAAGGTGCGGATGAAAACTTTCTTGACCATCGTATCTAAATAATTCGTGCGCCCGAAGGCGTAAGCGGCGAATTATAGGCCGCCTCGCCGGGGGCGTGCGGGCGATTGGGTGGGGATTGATAGGGGTGGTGCGGCTATCGTCGCCCAAGCGCAGCCGAACGACGATCCGCCGCGCATGGTTCATTCCAGCGGTTTTATCGGCGCCATTGCCCGGCAATGAAAATATTTTAATGTCGGAGTTGTTGTTTATGTTGACGGGGATGTATATTCATGACTTTCTTATGTTGTCTTGAGAATATTTGGTGCATATGGATTCTCTGTTTGCGTACTGGGGCAAAACCCGACGGGAAGGCGATGGATGGAGTTGGCATCCCTTGGTCTATCATTGTTTGGATGTGGCGGCGGTGGGGCGCGCGTGGCTCGTCGCCCATCCGCAGGCATGGGCGTGGTTAAGCGCGCAG
>DATETD010000342.1:0-2836 GCA_035283885.1 Rhodocyclaceae bacterium | reverse complement strand
CGCCGGGTGAGAAGATTTCCAGCCGGTCGGAAAACAGGTGCAGACGAATCTTGGAACCGTAAATGGAATAATCGCGATGAGCCACGGCGTTGACCACCGCCTCGAATACCGCATTCATGGAAAACTGGGGGGTCTCGATCCGATGGGGCGCTTTGATGGCAAAGACCCGCATATTACGTTCCACAAACTTGCAGGCGTCCCGAATCTGAACATCCAGCGCCCCGGTGATGTCCTTGGCGTCGAGTTGATAGGCCGCATTGCGCTCGTTGCCGCGATAACAAACAGCCTGAACGAAAGCGCTGGATATGAAAGACTCGGGCGCATCCGAGGCCATCAGAATTCCACTGACAGTCGCTCGCATGGCGCCGTCTTCGTCTTTGGCGATCAACTTCATCTTTTCGAGAAATTCCCGATCGTCTTTGGAGGAAATAACCGTCCGGAATTGGTTCCATCGCTTGGGATTCAGATCGTCGATAGATGTGCCCGGAACGATCTGCTCATCGAAGCGAATGAGTCGCACCTGACTGCGTTGTTGGAAAAGCCGCGCCAAAACATCCGGTTTCATTTCCCGCTTGGAACTGCCGATGCGCCGAAAATAGCCATTGGGGCTTTTGTGGACAAACAGACTACGCGGCACGTCGATTCGCAGGATAATTTTCTCCTCGCCGCATTGGTCGGGCGCAATGAGTTTGCGTATGACGCAATCTAGGGGAGGATCGATCGAGTCGTTGCAAATCGAACGAAGCCAGCCTTCGACGATGTCAAGTTTCGTCGGCGGTATCCCGAGAATCTTTTTGGTTTTGTCATCGATCCCCAGCACAATAATGCCGGATGCCGTATTCGCCATGGCCGCGAGTTCGTCCGCCATCCCATCCTTGTGGGGGCCGGCGATCTTATTGCCGCTGAATTCCATCGCCTTGAGTTCAAGAACGGAGTCTTCGCCTAGTGCGATTTGTTTGAGCAGTTCGGAAATGGTTTCGTACATCATTGACGCTCCTTCGCTAAGAAGATCCACTAAAGGGAACGGTGGAGTCGGGCGCAGCCGTCTCGCCAGCGCCGACTTTTGCGCGTGCGTAAGCGGAACGCGCAAGGCCGGCGTTTCAAGCCGGACTATGCCAGTCGTGAATAAACGACGCCGGATCGATATCGAGTGGGCGTAGGCGGCTTTCGACTTGGCGCGCTCGGTCGCGGGTGGCGCCGCTTAGGCTGCCATCGCGCTCGTCGCTGCCGTCGCGCTTGTCGCCGGATGGGACAACGGCGAGGCGTAGGGTTTCGCGTTGTGGCTCATGATCGATATGGATCAGTCGCCAGGCGTGGTAGCGAAAATGCTGGCGCAGGTCGACCGTCAGGCACCAGCCATGCTTCAGTTCTTGCGGCTCGATAAACAGCATTTCGCGCATGGTGAGGCCGAACTGGGCGGCGAGTTGCAGGCGTAGCGCCAAGGCCGGGGCCTCGGGCGTCAGCTCCGTCAGCGCCTGCGCTTGGCGCGCGAGTTGCTCGGCGCTCCAGCGCGGCGCATGGTCGGCGATGCGATCCAGCACCGCCGTCGCTTGGCTCAGTCCTTGCGCTTGCGCCGCCAGCAGCCAGCGCCCGGCCTCCAGCCAAGCGTCGAGGTCGTCTTGACGCGCAGCCAGACGTTCGCCTAGCGCGAGTTGCGCGGCGGCGACATCGGCGTTGGCGGCGCGCTCCAGGCATTCGCGCGCGCGGCGCAGGTCGCGACCGGAGAATCCCGCGTGTTCGTAGATGCGCGCCAGATCCCACCAGGCGCGCGTTTCGTCGAGTTCGGCGGCATGCTCCAGCGCCGCGATCGCCTTGCTCGGCGAATGCGGCAGGGTGTGGGCGAGCGGCACTCCATCGGCTTCGGCCAGCCAGCGCACGCGGGCGCGCCCTTGCCGCCATAGCGCGCGCGGGTGCTGTCGGCGCGCGGCTTTATCGAGCCAGAGCGGCGCTTCTTCAAGCGCGGCGGCGGTGTTTTCGATATATAGCGATTCAGCCAGGCGGCACATCGCTTCGGCGTCGCCCGCTTGCGCCGCGGGGCGCAGCCAGCGCGCGGCGGCGGCGTCGCCCTGTTCCCAGAGCAGATGGCCCAGCCGTTCGGCAGCTTGGGCGTCGCCGCGCTCCGCCGCTGCGGCCAACCAATCCTGCGCCGCGCCGTTTTCATGTAGAGGGGAATTCGTCGGCGATTCGGTCGGCTCCGTTGATTCCGTCGATGCCGCGATGCCTTGGGCCATGAGTTCGCCGACGCGCCGCGTCGCGCCGATATGGCCGGCGGCGGCGGCGCGATGGAAATGATTCAACGCCGGCTCGCCATCGGCGATGCGCCCGGCCAGACAGAGTTCGCCAAGCGCATAGTGCGCCTCCATTGCGCCCTGTGCGGCGGCGTAACGGCAGGCGGCGAGGTAATCGCTTAATGCGCTTGGGGTGCTTGGGGCTTGCTCGCGCTCGGCGTCGGATAAGGGCGGAGGAATATGCGCGACGATATCGAGCGCCGCATCGTTCGCGCCGCCTTTCCAGGCGCGCATCAGCCAATTTTGCGCCGCCGCCAAATTGGCCGCCATGCCTTCGCCGCCGTGAAGATATAAGCGTCCCAAATCGCGCTGCGCTACGGCGTCGCCGTTACGGGCGGCTTTGATCAGACGTTGCGCTAGGCGTGAGGCCATAAGGAAGTTTCCGAAAGTCCAAAGAGAGCGACGACTTTAGCAAAAAATTAGCGACAGGCCTTTAGGCCTGTCGATCAAACACGTTTTGGAAGGGGTTTGCATCCCCTCCCAAAACGGTCGCCGAAACCCCGGCCTTCAGGCCGGGGTTAGCTCCCGCCGCCCTAAAGGGCGGGGTT
>DATETD010000341.1:0-4952 GCA_035283885.1 Rhodocyclaceae bacterium | reverse complement strand
CAAAAGATCGGCGCCTGGAACGGAACCAGCCCCGAAACCGCGCTGAATTGGCAAACCCTGCAACTAAGCTTCAACGGGGCAGGGCGGACGCAAACCCTCAAAATCGTCAGCGAAGCCACGCGCTTCGACGCCAACGGTCGCGGCGTGATGATCGACGACATCGCCCTAACCGAAACCCTACCGCCGAATAGCGGCTTCGAAGACAGCGCCATTCGTCTCTCGGCTATTACCGCTGGCCTCACCGATACCGATGGTTCGGAAACCTTGACGTTGACCCTTGAAGCCCTGCCGGTCGGCGCTGTGCTGAGCGATGGTCGTCACAGCTTTACGGCCACTCAGGGCAAAACCAGCGCCGATATCACCGGCTGGAACACCGCCCAACTCAGCCTGACCCCGCCCAAGGACTACACCGGCAGCCTGACGCTGAACGTGGTCGCTACCGCCACCGAGAAAGCCAACGGCCAGCAGCTACGCAGTACGGCTGAATTGAAGCTCACGGTGCTGCCGGTCAACGACGCTCCGTGCGCGCAAAGCGTCTGCTACGCGGTCAAAGCCGGCGGCAGCGTTGCGATCGATCTCGCGCGCCTGTTCGGCGATGTGGATAGCGAGGGGCTGAGCTTTACGCTCGGCGCGCCCAAGTACGGCACGCTGCAAAAGATGGCCAATGGCGCTTTCACCTATACGCCAAAAGTCGGCTTTGTCGGCATCGACCGCTTCAGTTATACCGTGTTCGACGGCCAAGCGAGCACTACGGCGACGATTACGCTGATTGTGAGTCGTAGCGACCACGGCGCGAGCTTGGTGCTGCAATCGAGCCTGACGAGCGAACCGATTCCCCCGCAGGCGGGTGGGTTTGTGGTGGCGAATCAAGCGACGGGCGCGACGGCGACGGCGACTCCAATGACCACCACCACAACTCCCACCATCGCCATCGATTGGCAAGGCCGCGCGCCGCACGCCGATCAAGCGGTGGAAACGGGTTGGGTGCAGGAGTTCTTTGCCAAGGAGAAGGTGCCGAAGAGCTTGGCGGAGTTGACGGGCTTGGTGGTGAGGTTGAAGAAATAGCAACATGCCGCTCTATAACCTGAGGAACGGCGCTGCTTGGGCGGCAAAACAGTGTGGCTGAGTCAATAATTTGTCTATAATATTTTCTGGTAACTGATTGCCGTATGATGTTCCACCTATCGCCGATCAATAAGTATGTATTATATATAATCTCTTAAATGGAGTGCGTAAATGAATAAAACGGAGATCAGAGAAACCATATTGTCTGGCTTGGAGAAGTTTCTTGTCGATAAGGGATTTCAGTGCAAAATCACATCGCCGTATGTGAGCGTGAGGCGTAGGTTCCGAGAAGGGTCTCATGATATAAGTATATGGGTGGACGGAAGAGGTATATATGAATTATATATATCTATAGGTATTCGTATCGATTCAATAGCGAGAATTTATTCTTATCTTGAAGAAGTCAAGGACGATAAGAACCAAGCAACGCTCTGGGATGGCTTAGGTTTTTTTATTGAACCCGATAAATATTATCTCAATGATGTCGAGCTTCCTGTTTCAACCAAGAAAGAAATCTCAAAAGCGATCGACTTTATGAAGCCGATTATTCTCGAAAAAGTTATCCCGATGTTTGATAGTTGCATGGATGTCGGTGCTTTCGATCGATTGATTAATTCCAATGCCGGGTCACGACCGATATTCGGCAAGAGGGTAAGCGTATTCACAGCTATTTCGGCAATCGCTGCGCGGCTTGCCGGCAATCCGGACTTCGAGAACTTGCTTAAGGCATACGAAAACGACTTTCCTGTTAATCATCTGAAAAAGGATTTGGCGGGGTTCCTTAGGGGCTATGATGTTAACCATCCACCCATACTGCCGCCGCCACCGAACAAAGATCCCGACACCTCATTTGCAGATTGGCCTGTCGGGCAGACCGTAAAACATCCTATCGGAGTTGGCAAAGTAGTTGCAGCTAGAGGGCGTGGTTTAAATACGATGGTCACGGTTGAATTCCCTAAGCACGGTGTGCATACGTACGCTGTTGGTTTATGTATGTACCATGGGCAAGAATCGCCTCTCGAAAAAATATAGAGCGCTTTCGACATAGACTGCCGACTTCGACTTCGCTCACTGATTATGTTATTGCTATGAGAATATGAACCTCGCGATGCCGTTCGAGTTCAACCTCGCCGGCGCCGCCACCGCGCTGACGCGCGCCGAATTCGTCGCCGAACAGAGCGAACACGCCCAAAAGCTGCGCACCGCGATTCTGGCGGACACGAGCGCCCCCGCCCATCTCGCGACCCTGGCGAGCGACGAGAACGCCTGGATCGCCGGCTGGCTGGGCGCCCTCGAAACGGCGGGGCTGTTGCGCCCGGCGGACCAAGCGCCGCCGATTCGCAGCACGCCGCCGGTCGTCAGCCTCAACGCCACGCTCGCCACCGGCATCCTGCTCGCCAAAGGCGGCGAAAGCTACCGCACCCAGGCCGATATTCTCGGCTTCTTCGTCCAAGTGCAAGCCTGGTACGGCGACAGCGCGCGCTACGCCGGCGATCCGGCGGCGATCAAAGTCGGCATCGACCATACCGAGGTGCGTCAAGGCGACACCCTGGACGCGGATGTCGTCACCGAAGTCCCCGTCTAAAGCGCGGCAGCGACTGCCGGTGGCGATACCGCAAAAGCTTTACCAGGAAATAGGACGATCACTTGAAGAGAGAATGCCGAAAGCTTGGGGTTGGCGTGGTCGTAGCGTCATGCTTTTCGATGGAACGACAGTATCGATGCCGGATACGCTGAGGAATCGGAATGACTTCCCGCAAAGTTCAGGGCAAAAAGCGGGGCTGGGTTTTCCGTTGGCGCGATTATGTGGTCTAATTAGCTTGGCCAGCGGCGCAGTTCTCGGTCATGGCGTAGTATCTTGCAAGGGCAAGGGCAAGGGAACTGGCGAACAAGCGCTACTGCGAGAACTGATGTCACTGCTCGCCAAGGGGACATTCTGCTGGCCGATGCCTTGTTAGCGACTTGGTGGATCCTTGCCGATGCGCAAGCGGAGCAAGTCGATATCGTCATGCCGCAACATGGGAGTCGAATCGCGGACTTCTCGAGGAGCCGGATATTGGGAAGCAAAGATCATATCGTGTCGTGGCCTCGTCCTGCGCGGACAGAATGGATGGGCATTGCGGACTACAAATGCTATCCAAGTTACATCGATGACCGTGAGTGCGAGGTGGATGGGCGGGTGTCGGTCGCCGCCATGCTTGATATTTGCAGGGTGACCCCACGCGAATTGGATGAATTATACGTTTTACAAGCTGGAGTATCGAAGTCGATTGGCGCACGATCAAAGCCACTCTGGATATGGATGAGGCGCTGACACGACGGATAGCGCGGATAGCGAACCGCGATCGAAAATACAATATCACTAGAGGTTTCAATGACAGCAACACAAAGCAGCGAAGACTCCTACGCCATGGACGGCGTAGCGATCGTGGGCATGGCTCTGCGCGTGCCGGGGGCCAACGATGTGCAGCGGTTCTGGGAAAATCTGCGCCAAGGCGTCGAAGCCACGACGTTTTTCAGCGACGAGCACTTGCGTGCGGCGGGCGTGCCCGAGGCGACTCTAGGCGATCCCAACTACGTCAAAGCCTGTGGCGTGCTCGAAGGCGCGGATTTATTCGATGCGGGCTTCTTCGATATGCCGCCGCGCGAAGCCGAAGTGCTCGATCCGCAGCATCGACAGATGATGGAATGCGCATGGGAAGCGCTGGAGCACGCGGGTTATGCACCCGGCACTAAGCCTGCGGCGGCGGCGCGCATCGGTCTGTTCGGCGGCGTCGGTTTGAACGGTTATCTGCTGCATAATCTCGCCACGCGCGACGATCTGATCGAAACCATGGGCGGTTGGCATATCACGCTCGGCAACGACAAGGATTTCGCCGCGACGCGCGTGGCGTATAAGCTCGATCTGCGCGGTCCGGCGATGAATATCAGCACGGCTTGTTCGACTTCGCTGGTGTCGACCGTCATGGGCTGTCAAAGCCTGTTGTCGTATCAATGCGATATGGTGGTCGCAGGCGGCTGCTCGATCCATCTGCCGCAGGATCAAGGCTACTGGTTCCATCCCGGCGGCACCTTGTCGCCCGACGGACATTGCCGCGCCTTCGATGCGTCGGCGCAAGGCACCTTGGACGGCAATGGCGTGGCGATGGTGGTGCTGAAGCGCCTCGAAGACGCGATCGCCGACGGCGACACGATTCATGCGGTGATTCGCGGTTTTGCGGCGAATAACGACGGCGCACTCAAGGTCGGCTATACCGCACCCAGCGTCGAAGGTCAGTCCGCCGTGATTCGCGAGGCGCAGCAGATGGCCGATATCGCCGCCGACAGCATCGGCTATGTCGAAACCCACGGTACCGGCACCGATCTCGGCGATATGGTCGAAATCACCGCGCTGACCGAAGCGTTTCGCGCGGGCAGCCAGCGCAATAACTATTGCGCGCTCGGCTCGGTCAAGACCAATGTCGGCCATCTCGACACCGCCGCGGGCGCCACCAGCTTAATCAAGACCGCCTTGGGTTTGTCGCACGCGCAGATTCCGCCCTCGCTGCATTTCAAACAGCCCTCGCCGCGCCTGGGACTCGAAACCAGCCCGTTTTATGTGAACGCCGCATTGCGCGATTGGCCGCGTCAACAGGGCGCGCCGCGCCGCGCCGGCGTCAGCTCCTTCGGCATCGGCGGCACCAATGCGCATGTGGTGCTAGAAGAAGCGCCGCCGCCGGCGCCTAGCAGCACCGCGCAACGCCCATGGAGCGTGTTGCCCTTGGCGGCGCGTAGCGAAACCGCGCTGAACACCGGCGCCCAACGGCTTGCCGCTTATTTTGCTGACTACTTGCGCGCTGCGCCGCCAAGCGCTTTCGCCGATACGGCCTACACGCTGCAATGCGGTC
>DATETD010000340.1:0-2171 GCA_035283885.1 Rhodocyclaceae bacterium | reverse complement strand
CCCCGCCGCTCTCGCCCAACCACACGCTGCCGGCACGCATCCGACCGACAGTTTCGCCGCGATCTTTCAAGGTAAACGGCGTATCGACCTTACTCGTCGCCAAAGCGCCGACGCCCGCCTGGGCCAGACTTTGCACGCGCGTCTTCCCCTCGCCCTGCGATCCCCATAAACTTAAACTGGCGAAAGCGGGATCGGCGCTATCGATCCAACCGTTGCCATCGCTATCCAGGCGCGCCAACTCGGCGAAACCATCGCCCGACTGCGGCCCGAACAACTCGCTACCGTTGTCGGCGACGCCGTTCTGGTTGCGGTCGTAGAACAATAAGGACGAACTGCTATCGGGCATGCGCATGCTTTCGAGCGCACCGTCGCTGTTCAGATCGAAGCTCACCGCGCCGCCGCTCAGCGACGCTTGCGGCGCGCCGAAGTCCAGCATCAGCGGATCGACCAAACGATGCAAACCGACCTGAGTGCTCTCCTCGCTACGCTGCAATGCGTACTCGACCGAAAATTGCCGCTCGCTGCCGTCGGCGAGGCAAACTTTGCCGCTGGCGGCAAAATTGCAGCTTTCGCTGGCGCGGGTTTGCTCGAAAATCGCCACCTGCCGTAACGGCACGCGCGGCGGTTCGCTCAAATCCAGCGTGCTTAAGTCCCGCCGACTTTCCACTGGGCCGAACGAATCGCGCGGCAGATAAATCGGCGGCGGCTTTTGCTGATTCAGCAACATCGCCAGCACCGTATCGATCGCGTCCTCCTGCGGCGTGGTTAAAATCCCGTGCGACGGGCTTTCCAAGCTCACCGGAACCCGACGTCGCAAATCGTCGAGCACCAATTGCTTGAAAGGCGCGGCAGCGCCATCGCCGCTCGCCGCGACGACTACACGAGAACTGGATATTTCGCTCGTATGCTGCCCTTCCAATGTAAGTTGTGTCGAGGTAATGTGCATGACTCTTCCTTCCTTATGTACAGTTGAGGAAGCCTCGATGCAGCAAGGAACATACCGAAATAAACCGGCCTATTCGCCATGATGAACGCAATCGAACGACTCCCGGCGCCCCCAGCGCGTTTCGCTTGACGAATCCGGCATTTTCAACTACCGTTCCATTGCATTAAGCATAAGACGCCACTATCCCCCTCAACGAGCATGCGCCATGAATCCTCCCGACCCTAAAACCATCCATGAGATCGCCGCAGCAATGCGCGACGCGCGTCGGCTGTTGGTCATCACCGGCGCGGGCATTTCCGCCGACTCGGGTTTGCCGACCTATCGCGGCATCGGCGGACTGTATACCGATAGCAGTACCGAAGAAGAGATTCCGATCGAAGCGGCGCTCTCCGGCGTCATGCTCGCCGCCAACCCCGCAGTTACCTGGAAATACTTGCGGCAAATCGAGAATTCCTGTCGCGGCGCGCGTTTCAACGACGCCCACGCCATCCTCGCCGCCTGGCAAGATCGATTCGAAGTCTGCGTACTCACGCAAAACGTAGACGGCTTCCATCGCGACGCAGGCAGCCGCAATCTGATCGAAATTCATGGCGATATCCACGACCTGCACTGCACGCGCTGCGATTACGCCGCGACCGTGGCGGATTACCGCGAGCTGACCATGCCGCCGCGCTGCCCAAAATGTCATAGCGCGGTGCGACCGCGCGTGGTGTTGTTCGGCGAGAGCCTACCCGGCGAATCGATCTACCGGCTCTACGCCGAACTGGCCCAGGGATTCGACATCATATTCAGCATCGGCACCACCAGTGTTTTCCCCTACATCGCCGGCCCGGTGGTGCATGCCATTCAGCTCGGCATTCCAACCGTAGAAATCAACCCCGGCGAGACGCGCGTCAGCGCCATCGTCGCCTACAAACTCGCCACCGGCGCCGCCGCTGCTTTGCGCGCATTGAACGAGGCGCTGCACGATGGCTGAAAACGGCCATACAAAAGCATTGACCATCGAAGCCGCATCCGGGTAAGGTTTGTCGTTTCATGTCATTTGTCCGTTCGCGCACGAACAATCATCGCCGCTATTGTCGCCGCGCTCGATTGCCTGCAAAATCCGCCCTCTTTCGTCGATCGACCGTTGCCTAACATCGATCGCGACACCGCCTCCCGGAGACCGCCGCGTCCGCACGCCGCCATGCAATGAACCATCGCCCCATCGCCGCCACCTCACCCC
>DATETD010000339.1:0-5754 GCA_035283885.1 Rhodocyclaceae bacterium | reverse complement strand
GCTTTGTGCTCGGGCTGCAATTCGAGAAACGGATTGATTTCGGCGGGATAAATCCGGCACACCAGCGGTCGCCGCGCGTAGATGGCGCAGCGATTGTCCGGCTGGAGATGCGGGCAGGCGCCGGGAATCGGCGCGACGAGTAGCGGCAGGACGCGCATCGGCAAGGAAGCGCTCGTCGCCGCAAACGACCGCGCCCGCTTATACGCCGCGAGTTTATCGTCGTGCGGCGGCTCGTAGCGCCAGGGGATGGCCTCGCAAAAAACCTGCACCTCGCGCCCGGCGCGCAACCAGTCGACGGCCTCGGCGACGGTCAGGGGCAACTTGAACTTGCGACAACAGTCGCCGCAGATCGTGCATTCGAAATCGATATCCATTGAGGTTCGCATCGATAGGTATCGATAACGGCGCCGATAACGACGGATAGGAGAAGCCTCCCCTATCCGTCCCGTCAGCGCCGACTTTTAGCTCTTCAAGACGGCGGCGATGGCTGCGGCGACGTAGTCGATATTGCGGTTGTTCAAGGCCGCAAGACAAATACGCCCGGTGCCGACCGCATAGATGCCGTAATCGGCGCGCAGTTTTTCGACTTGATCCGCCGTCAGGCCGGTATAGGAAAACATGCCGCGTTGCTGGGCGATGAAGCCGAAATCCTGCGCAACACCCTGCGCCTTGAGCTTGTCGACCAAGGCGTAACGCATCGCGCGGATGCGGTCGCGCATGCCGGCCAGTTCGGTTTCCCATTGCTGGCGTAGCTCGGCGTTGGCCAAGACCGCCGCGACGATCGCGCCGCCGTGAGTCGGCGGGTTGGAATAGTTGGTGCGGATCACGCGCTTGACTTGCGACAGCAGACGCGCGGCTTCTTCGCGATTATGGGCGACCACCGACAAGGCGCCGACGCGTTCGCCATATAGCGAGAACGATTTGGAGAAACTGCTGGAGACGAGGAATTGCAAATCGGCGGCGACGAAGCTCTTGATCGCCACGGCGTCGGCGTCGATGCCGTCGGCAAAACCTTGATAGGCCATATCGATAAACGGAATCAAATCGCGCGCGCGGATCGCATCGACCACTTTATCCCACTGCTCGGCGCTCAGATCGGCGCCGGTCGGGTTGTGGCAGCACGCGTGCAGTACGACGATGCTATGCATCGGCAATTCGGCCAATCCGGCGATCATCGCCGCGAAATTCACGCCGCGCGTGGTCGCGTCATAGTAGGGATAGGTTGCGACCGTAAAACCGGCGGATTCGAACAAGGCGCGATGATTCTCCCAACTCGGATCGGAGATATACACTTTGGATTGCGGATAATAGCGCTTGAGGAAATCCGCGCCGACTTTGAGCGCACCGGTGCCGCCGAGCGCTTCGATCGTGACCACCCGCCCGTCGGCGAGCAGCGCCGAATCCGCGCCGAACACCAGCTTCTGCACCGCTTGGTTATAGGCCGCCAAACCTTCGATCGGCTGATAACCGCGCGCAGGCTGAGCTTCGAGGCGCACGGTTTCGGCGGCTTTGACCGCCGCCAATAGCGGGATGCGTCCATTGTCGTCATAATAAACCCCGACGCCGAGGTTGACTTTGGTCGCACGCGTATCCGCATTGAAGCCTTCGGTCAGGCCGAGAATCGGATCGCGCGGGGCGAGTTCGACGGCGGTAAACAGTGAAGTCATGATGATTCCATTCGTCAGATCAAGATAAAAAGTCGGCGCTGACGGGACGGCTGCGCCAACATTTGAGCAAGCGCGCAATAATACCCGAACGATTCCGGGTTCACCGCCGCGTCAAGCGGCGAAACGCCCTCTTTTTGACGTGCAAGCTCAGGTTCTTATAGGAACTTACATGACTATGGAAACTTTATTCGGTCCACGAAATACACGAAATAATTCAAAAACATGCCCATTCTTTTACCGTCGCCTGAAGGGCGAATGGTCTCGCCGACACAACTGATTGCTTTTGTTCGTGTCTTTCGTGATTTTCGTGGACAAAAAAGGTATCTACGATGACCCAACCCGCCATCCCATTCGTCGAGTTTCCCGGCAGCCCGTTCCATCTGCATCAACCCTTTCCGCCGGCGGGCGATCAGCCCGAGGCGATTCGGCGCTTGGCCGAGGGCTTGAGTGATGGACTTTCGTTTCAGACCTTGCTCGGCGTCACCGGCTCGGGCAAGACTTACACCATGGCGAACGTCATCGCCCGGCTCGGGCGTCCGGCCTTGGTGCTGGCGCCGAACAAAACCCTGGCGGCGCAGTTATATTCCGAGTTTCGCGAATTCTTCCCAAATAACGCTGTGGAATATTTCGTCTCGTATTACGACTATTATCAGCCCGAGGCCTATGTGCCGTCGCGCGATCTGTTCATCGAAAAAGACTCCTCGATCAACGAACATATCGAGCAGATGCGGCTATCGGCGACCAAAAGCCTGCTCGAACGGCGCGATGTGGTCATCGTCTGCACCGTGTCGGCGATCTACGGCATCGGCGATCCGGTCGATTACCATAGCATGATCCTGCATCTGCGCCAGGGCGAAAAATGCGGCCAGCGCGAGATTATCCGCCGTCTGACCGAGATGCAATACACGCGCAACGACGTCGATTTCAAGCGCGGCGTGTACCGCGTGCGCGGCGATGTGATCGACATTTTCCCGGCGGAGAACGCCGAGCATGCGCTACGTGTGACGCTGTTCGACGAGGAAATCGAAACCCTGAGCTTGTTCGATCCGCTCACCGGCCATACGCGGCAGAAGCTCGGGCGTTACACCGTATTCCCGTCGAGCCATTACGTCACGCCGCGCGGCACCGTGGTGCAGGCGATCGAGAAAATCCGCAACGAATTGCGCGATCGCGTCGAATTCTACGGGCAAGAGAATAGGCTGGTGGAATTGCAGCGCATCGAACAGCGCACGCGCTTCGATCTCGAAATGCTCGATCAGCTCGGTTTTTGCAAGGGCATCGAAAACTATTCGCGCCATCTGTCGGGCCGTCAGGCCGGCGAGCCGCCACCGACCTTGTACGACTATCTGCCGGCCGACGCGATCATGTTCGTCGACGAATCGCATGTGACGATTCCGCAGGTCGGCGGCATGTACAAGGGCGACCGCGCGCGCAAGGAAAACCTCGTGGCGTATGGCTTTCGCTTACCGTCGGCGCTCGACAACCGTCCGCTGACCTTCGACGAGTTCGAAAAGCTGATGCCGCAGACCGTGTTCGTGTCGGCGACGCCGTCGAATTACGAGGAGGCGCATCAGGCGCAGGTGGTCGAGCAATTGGTGCGTCCGACCGGTTTGGTCGATCCACAGGTCGAAGTGCGCCCCGCATGTACGCAAGTCGACGATTTATTGGGCGAAGCCAAGCAGCGCATCGCCGGCGGCGAACGCGTGCTGGTGACGACGCTGACCAAGCGGCTGGCCGAACAACTGACCGAATATCTCGGCGACAACGGCATTAAAGTGCGCTATTTGCATTCGGATATCGACACCGTCGAGCGCGTCGAAATCATCCGCGACTTGCGGCTCGGCGAGTTCGACGTGCTGGTCGGCATCAATTTGCTGCGCGAAGGGCTGGATATTCCGGAGGTCTCGCTGGTGGCGATACTCGATGCGGATAAGGAAGGCTTTTTGCGCTCGACGCGTTCGCTGATCCAGACCATGGGCCGCGCCGCGCGCCATCTGCACGGCACGGCGATATTGTATGCCGATAAGATCACCGATTCGATGCGCCGCGCGATCGACGAAACCGAACGTCGCCGTAATCGACAGCTTGCGCATAATCAGGCTAACGGCATCGTGCCGGCGAGCGTGCATAAACGCATCAAGGATATTATCGACGGGGTGTACGACAGCACTGCCGCGACCACCGAACTTAAAGCCGCGCAGGAGGCGGCGCATTACGAAGCGATGAGCGAGAAGCAATTGGCGCGCGAAATCAAGCGCCTCGAAAAGGCGATGCAGGACCATGCGCGCAATCTGGAATTCGAACAGGCGGCGGCGGCGCGCGACGAGCTGTTCCGCATCAAAAAACTCGCCTTCGGCGCCGACAAACACGATGCGCCCAACTAGCGCGCAGTGGAACCTGCGGCATAAACTCAAGCCATTGCGCTAGAATGGCGAAATTCTTACCCTGATTCTTACCCTAGGAGATATCCCTTGCATGCCCTGATCTGCGACACCTTCGGCCCGATCGACAATCTGACGCTGAAAAACCTCCCCTCCCCGGCTCCCGGCCCCAAACAAGTGCGGATTCAGGTCAAGGCCGCTTCGGTGAATTATCCCGATGCCTTGATCGTGCAGGGGCTGTATCAAATCAAGCCGCGTCTGCCGTTCTCGCCGGGCGCCGAAGTCGCCGGGGTGATCCAGGCGGTCGGCGATAGCGTCAAGCATCTCAAGGTCGGCGACGAGGTCATCGCCATGACCGGCTATGGCGGTTATGCCGAAGAATGTCTGGCCGACGCCAACAAAACTATGCTCTTGCCCAAAGGCATGGATTTCGAAACCGGCGCGGCGCTGGTGCTGACCTACGCCACCTCGCTGCATGCGCTCAAGGATTTGGGCAAACTCCAGCCCGGCGAAACCTTGGTGGTGCTCGGCGCCGCGGGCGGCGTCGGCACGGCGGCGATCGAAATCGGCAAGGCGATGGGCGCGCGCGTGATCGCCGCCGCGTCGTCGGCGGAAAAACTCGCGCTGTGCCGCGAAGTCGGCGCCGACGAAACCATCGACTACAGCAGCGAAAATCTCAAGGATCGCATCAACGCGCTGACCGAAGGCCTAGGCGCGGACGTGGTCTACGACCCGATCGGCGGCAGCGCCACCGAAGCCGCGTTGCGCGCATTGAACTGGCATGGCCGTCTGCTGGTGGTCGGCTTCGCCACGGGCGAAATCCCCAAGGTGCCGCTCAATCTCGCCTTGCTCAAGGAACGTTCGATTATCGGCGTGTTCTGGGGCGAATCGACCCACCGCGACCCCAAAGGCCACCAAGCGAATCTCATGCAACTATGCGCCTGGTTCGATGAAAAACGCATCCAACCGCGCATCGACCAACGCTTCGCCCTCAGCGAAGCGAAAACCGCATTACATAAAATCTTCAACCGGCAGGTGAAGGGGAAAGTGGTGATTTTGCCGTAACTACGGCATCGGTCGGTCCGACTACCCGTCCCGCCAGCGCCGACTTTGCAACGTCCGGATTAGTACGCCGTCAAATTCGTTCCGCTCGCCCCGACGGCGGTATAGCCATAAGCATTGAAGGCGATCGCGTTCAAATTCCCTACCGTACCCGAAGTTTGCGCCTGCCAGTTGACGCCGTCGGTACTGGTCAGCACGGTTCCGCTATCGCCTGCCGCAATGAACTGCCGGCCATAAACGACGGAGTTCAAGTTATTTGTGGTCGGCGTAGCGCGCGCAGTCCACGTGACGCCATCGGCGCTGGTGAGCAGCGCGCCTGCTGCGCCGGTGGCGACGAACAGGGCGGCGCCCGTGGCGGCGTTCAGCCCATAGGTCACGCTGGTCAGTTTGGACGGCGTGCCCGAAGCGACGGCGGTCCAGGTGAGCGCATCGGCGCTGGTCAATATCGTTCCCGCATCGCCGACGACGACCCATTTGCTATTGCCGTAGATTGCGCCATTCAAATTGACGCCGCCTCCCAGCGTTGTCGGCGCGGTCCAGGTTTGTCCGTTGCTGCTGGTGGAAATAACCCCCGCTTTGCCTACGGCGAGATAACCCGCCCCACTGCCGGCGAGCGCCGTGAATTCGTTCAAGGGATTGCTGGG
>DATETD010000338.1:0-5283 GCA_035283885.1 Rhodocyclaceae bacterium | reverse complement strand
AAGGCCTTATCCATAGCGTCAAGCGCCGCCGGCGAGCGGCGCGCAACCCGTTCCGCCGCCGATTTCTGCAACACCTCGTCGATCTGCGTCGTGACCTCGTTCCCCAGTCGCGGCGCAGCACAACCCGCGAGCGCCGTCAGCAGGGATAGACCGGTTAAATGTAGATAAATACTTGATTTCATGGCTCAATCATTTCAATTTAACCGGGGTTGGCGCGGTTGGTCGGCGGCTTTTTCGCCGTCGCCTTGCGTGGCGCGATTTTTTCGGCCGCAGGAATCAATTTAAGCACTTCGGCATCGCGCTCCCCTTGCAAGACCACCGAGTTCTCGGTAATTTTCCGCACGCGTCTTTCGCCCACCTTGCCGCCCAGCTCCACATAGCGACCGTCGATCACCGCCGCCGATTTGCCGCCGCCATGACGCTTCAAAATCACCGCCTGCAATCCAGACCCGGCAGCAAGCGTAGGATCGACGCCTCCCGGCGTGGGCGCAGTTGCCGACAGCGTAGCGGGGCGCGTCGGATCGGGGACTTGCGCTAAGGCCGCCGTATGCAATATCGCGAGTGCGCAGATCGGGAAAGTTCGATTCGCCATCAGACCTCCAGCCATGTGCTATCCAGACTCAAGGTGTATAAACGCAAGGTCAGGGTATTGCGCGGGTATTTGTCGGTCTTGAATTCGACGCTGCTCCACATCACTTTTTGCGGCAAACGCTCCAGTTCTTCAAGATAATTCAGTAAATCGTTGTAATTTCCCGCCAAAGCGATTTCCATCCCATGTTGATAAATCCCTTCGTGTGCGACGGGTTTGGGCGGATCGCGCACCAGCGAGGTCGGATCTTTGACGATTTCGGCAGCGGCAGCGAGCGCGCCTTCCGCTTTTTTCTCACTGAGAAGGTTTTGTCCGATTCGCGTTACGGGTAAGGTTTTCAGGCTCAACAACTCGACGCCGCGATGTCGCGACAATACGCCGTCGAGAAACGATTGCATGCGGGCGGGCGGCGCCATGCCGGCCTCGAAGCGCGCCAGCCGTTCGCCGATGGCGCTCAGATTTTTGCGCACCGCGTCGAGTCGCTGGCGATTGGCTGCATCCGGGTCGACCTTGTCGACGGTCAATGCTACCAGCATAGCTTGTTGTTGTGCGATGCCTTGATCGGCGGCAGCGATCGCCGTCGCCGCACGGCGCAATTTGAGTTGGGCCGGCTCCAAGGCGAAGTTGAAAATCAGAAAACCGCCGCCGAGCACGACGGCGGTGGAGACGATGGCGCGCTCGCGTTGCGATAGCGCGGCAAACCGCGCCGACCACTGTTTCCACCGGGCGGAAAGCTTCTTCATGGTTTGGCCTTTGCGGCTGCGCCGCCATCCTGCGCGGCGGGCGACAACACAAAATCGATCGGCGTCGGCGCAATCGACTTGGCGCGCGCTGCGGCGAAAGTCGGCGCCGGCGAGACGGTCGCCATTGGCGCAGCGCCGGCTTGGGTCGTGACCAGCGGCGCATCCGGAATAACCCCCAAGGCGACATTGGCGGCGGCGGACGGCGTCGGGCGCGTCATCGTCAATGCGGCGAAACTACGGCCCTGAAATGCCTTCTCCGTATTCAAACGACGTAGGTAGTCCGGCAGCGCCGCCGCATCGAGCATGCTGCCGCGGATTTCCAGGCTATGCCCGCCGTGACCTATCGACAGGCCCGTCAGCCATAGCCCATGCGGCGCCTGACGCGCCAAGCTGCGGAAATATTCGGCAAAGCCGGTCGAGCTGCCGACCGCGCCGCTTTCGAGCAAGGCGACGATTTCTTCGCGCCGCCGCTGCACCGCTTCGGCCTGTTCGGCTTCCGCTTGTAATTTCGAATTGGGTTTACGCGCCTTGACCGCTTCGAGCGCCGCATCGGCGCTGGCTTTCAGCGCCGCGTGCTGCGTTTCCTTGGCGGCAGCCAGTTGCTGGCGTTCGTCGGCTTGGCGCCACAGCCAGACGCTGGCCAATATCAGCACGCCGTACAACGCCACAGTGGCCAGCACCAGATTGAGCAGCGTCAGTAATTCCTGGCGCAGGCGGTAGCGCGGATGGTAAAGATTGATCTGCGCGCTCATGCCGCCGCCTTAGTCGTTTCGTCGCGCAACGCGGCGCCGATCGCACGCAGACATTGAAACTGACGCAATGGATCGAGTAAGGCGGGAACCGCGCTGAAATCCAGTACGGTCGCCAAATCGATGGCGACCACCGGCAAGGTCAGATTGCTGCGCAGATAATCCACAAAGCCATCGACGCCGGGAATCGGCGCCACCAGGACTTTCGAAAGCGGCACGCTGCTATACACCCGGTCGAAATTATCGAGCGAGCGTTGTAGATCGAGCGCGATGCGCTCGAACAGCATCGTGCGCCGTTCGGATTCGGCTGATATCAATTGCCGCGCCGAGGTTTCCACGCGGCGCGAAAGTATCAGCTCGCCGTCTTTGGTGAACGTCAGCAAGCCGTCGCGCTCGTCGAACATCAGCGTGACCACGCCGCGCCCTTCTTGCTCGAACAGCGCCGCCAGATTGCGTTGCGCAAATTCCGGCAAATCAATCGCCGACAAGCGCACTTTCGCGTGCTGAAACGCTTGAATCAAGGGCGCGACCGAGGATTCGGGCGCAATCGCCGCAAAAATCTGCGGCGTGCGCCCTTCCACCGGGATAGGCAGCAGATCGATCGCGGCGGAATCCACCGCAAAATCCACTTGATCTTTGAGTCGCCAGCGCACCGCTTCGCGCGCTTCGTCCGGCTCGCCTTCCGCCGCCTCGGTTTGTATCAATTGATATTTGCCCGACAGCAGCAAGGTCGTGCAGCGATAGCCCGCCAACTCCATAGGGCGACGCAATCCCGTCAGCAAGGCGGCGGCGGCGCCACTGTGCTCGATCGATTCTGCCAGCATAACCTGCGGCAAGCCGTCAGCCTGACGGCGCACATGGACGAAGTCGGCTCGACTTTCGTTCATCACCACCGCCAACCAGCCTTGCTTGGACTTCGTTTTGAAAAAACTAAGCACGAATCTCTCTGTCGACTTTCAACTTGCGCATGTTCTCACTATAGAGGGCGCAAAGCCTGGCAAAACCACCGATTTCATGGGTAAAGACAGGGCTATTGATGACGCTGATCGCTCGATCCGAGCCTTGACAGTGGGTCGATTGCATGATTCTTGCTGTATTTGCTTGATGGCGCGATTACTCCTTAGCGAGGTTAGGCGCAAAGCCCTTGGGCCACAGCACCCACATCCGCCCTTGCTGGCGCATCTTTCCGGCCTCGGCGCCCGCTTGCGCGCCGCTGCCCCAATAGAAGTCGGCGCGCACTACGCCGCGAATCGCCCCGCCGGTATCCTGCGCCAGCATCAGGCGATTCAGGGCTTGGTCGCTATTCGGGCGCGTCGTCGCCAGCCAGATCGGCGCACCGAGCGGCAGGTAACGCGGATCGACCGCCACCGAGCGTTCCGGCGTCAAGGCGATGCCCATCGCTCCGGGCGGCCCCGCGCCTTCGACCGGCAGTTCGCGAAAAAACACCATGCTGGGATTGGCGTTCAGCAATTCGTTCAGTCGTTGCGGATGCGTCTTGGCCCAGGCCTTGATGCCATGCATCGACGCCTGATCCGCCTTGAGCTCGCCGCGATCGATCAGCCAACGCCCGATCGAACGATAGGGATGGCCATTCTGATCGGCATAATTGAGTCGAATGCGCTGGCCGTCGCTCAACAGCACTTGGCCCGAACCCTGAACTTGCATGAAGAATAGATCGATCGCATCGTCCACCCACAGCAGCACATTCTTGGCGCGACGGCTTTCCTGCTGCGCCCATTCGGCGCGCGAGTAATACGGCAGCAGCTTACGTCCTTCGAGTCGTCCGCGCAGCCGCATCGATTTCAGCTCCGGGTAGACCTCCGCCAGTTCGACGACGATCATATCGTCCGGCGGGCCATACACCGGGAAGGAAAACGCGCGGCTCTCCTGGCGGCTGCCTTTCAGTAACGGCTCGTAATAGCCGGTAATCAGCCCCTGGCGCGCGCCGTCGGGCTGCACCGCCGCCCAAGGGCGCAAATGCTCCTCGAACCATGCGCGCAGATTCGCGGCACTTTTATCACCGAGCTTGCGCGCGGCGGCGCAGGTCGCTTTCCACGCCGACTGCTGATCCAGACGGCGACAGTTGGCCAAGAAGCCGCTCCACATCGGCATCGGGTCGTCCTCGCTCCAGCCGGGTAAATCCCTCCATTCCGCCGCTTGCAACGGACGTTCGGCCGGTACCGTCGGCTCGACCCCTGGACAGCTCGGACAGATGGGGCAACTGCTAGTGACGATAGTAGGGCAGGTCGCGCGTTCGCCGACGGCATCCGCAGCCGGGCGCGGCTCCGGCGTCGCGCACGCGGCCAGCAACAGCAGCAACAGGATCGAAAAATAACGAGTGAGGGACATAGGGTGAATGAAATCGGCGTAACGACGAAGAAGCGGATTTTACCCAGTCGCACGCTTACGCTTGAATCTATCGGCGGACAAAAGTCGGCGCTGGCGCGGCGGATCGGACGCGAGCCGATTTACGCTGTGCTACAATAATTCCGTGTTGGAGGCGACTGCTGGAAACAGCCGCCCCCGCATACTGGTTAGCCGTTAGGCCAGAGCAGTAGAACAATCAGAACGATTGTCCGCATCACTAGCCGTAGCCAGTGCCGGGAGTTGGTTCGAGTCTTCACCCCGGTACACCTCCCTTCCGGGCGGTGATTTATCCAGATGAAAAGCGCCGGCTAGGGCGCTTTTCATCCCGGACAGCGCCCATGCGAAGGATACCAAAGCCGCCCATCGCTGGCGGCTTTTTCTTTTCTAGTCGCCTTCGCTTGAGCCGGATGACGCTTTATGTTTGAATGCAGGCCGATGCGATTCCCGCCCTAATGCTCTAGTGCATATCCGACCATGCTCTCACCCACTCCCGATGTCATGAGCCGCGACGAGAAGCGCGCGGGCGCCGCTTTGGCGGCGATCTTCGCCCTGCGTATGCTGGGGCTATTCCTTATCTTGCCGGTATTCGCCGTGTTCGCCCAAACCTTGCCCGGCGGCGACGACCTGACGATGGTCGGCATTGCGCTCGGCGCTTACGGCCTGACCCAGGCGATGTTCCAAATTCCGTTCGGCATGGCGTCCGACGCCTTTGGCCGCAAGCGCGTCATCGCCTTCGGCCTGCTGTTGTTCGCCTTAGGCTCGGCGGTGGCGGCATTGTCGCCATCGATCGGCTGGGTGATCGTCGGTCGCATCCTGCAAGGCGCGGGGGCGATTT
>DATETD010000337.1:0-6167 GCA_035283885.1 Rhodocyclaceae bacterium | reverse complement strand
CATTCATCGTCATCGACACCGAGACTTTTTCGAGCGGGATGCCGTCGAACAGGATTTTCATGTCCTCGACCGAATCGATCGCCACGCCGGCCTTGCCGACATCGCCGGTAACGCGCGGATGGTAGGAGTCGTAGCCGCGATGCGTTGCGAGGTCGAACGCGACCGACACGCCCTGACCGCCGGCGGCGAGCGCCTTGCGATAGAAGGCGTTGGATTCTTCGGCGGTCGAGAAGCCGGCGTACTGGCGTATCGTCCAGGGGCGCACCGCGTACATCGTCGCTTGCGGGCCGCGCACGAACGGAGCGAAGCCGGGCAACGTATCGGCATACGGCAGGTCGGCGGCGTCGGCGCGGGTATAGAGCGGTTTGACCGTCAGCCCTTCCGGGGTGATCCAGTCCAGATGGCTCACATCGCCGTCGGGCGCCGATTTGGCCGCTGCCTTGGTCCAGGCGTCCAGCGAGGGAATGGTGACTGCGGGTGCTTTGCTCATGGATGTCCCCTGAATGCGTTTTTCATTGCGCGGCGCGCAAGAAAGGTGGTTGAAATGTCGATGCCGAAATATATCATCGACCGTCGGCTTATTGACTGTCGGCGCGACGCGGTAAAAGTCGGCGCTGGCGAGACGGATAGGGAACGACTACTCGTCCGCGTCCGCCTCGCCCCAGCGTGCCATTAGACGGTGCGGCACCTCCAGCCGGTCGAGAATGCGCGCGACGACGAAGTCGATCACGCCTTGCAGATCGGTCGGGCGGTGATAAAAGCCCGGATTCGGCGGCAGGATAATCGCGCCGGCACGCGCCAGCCGCAGCATGTTTTCGAGATGAAGCGTCGAGAACGGCGTTTCGCGCGGCACGAGAATCAGCTTTTTGCCTTCTTTGAGCACGACGTCGGCGGCGCGCGTAATCAAATCGTCGGCCATGCCCGCCGCGACTTTGGCCAAGGTTCCCATGGTGCACGGGCAGATGACATAGGCTTCGGGCGGATTCGAACCCGACGCGAGCGGCGCGAACCATTCTTGCAGGCCATACGCTTTGAGTTGTCCGGCGGCGGCGCCGAAACGCGTCGACAGCATTTCGGCGGCCTCGGCGGGGCGCGACGGCAAAGTCATATCCAGTTCCTGGCGCGCGACGATCTGCGCGGCGTGCGAGTACAAGCATTGCACCTCGATCTCGGCCTCGATCAGGCATTCGATCAGGCGCAATCCATAGCCCAAGCCGGAAGCTCCGGTCAATGCGACGGCGATGCGGCGTTTCATGAAGATTCCTCGTGCGCGGCGGTGGATGCTAAATGCAATAAGCGCGCGGCGATCAGCCCGTTGATCGTGCCGAACAGCAGCGCGGCGGTGGCGAAAATCGGCGTCAAGTAGAACACGCCGTCGTGCGGCACGAGCCATAGGCGCGCCAGTATCAATTGGCCGCCGATATGCGCAACGGCGGAAATCACGCTCAAACTTACCGCGCCGAACCAGCGCGGCGGCAGATGTTGCGCCGCCATCAATGCGGCCAAGCTGGCGAACGAACCGGTCAACGCCAGAAAAAATCCGGGGGCGAGAAATTGCCCCAGCAGCAAACTACCGGCGACCACGCGAAGCAAGCTCACCCACGCCGCATCGCGCCAACCGTCGCGCATCAAGACGATCAACACGACGATATTCGCCAAGCCGGGTTTGACGCCGGGCAAGGGACTCGGCAGCGCCGCTTCGGCCACCGTCAACGCAATCGCCGTCGCGGCATAACGCGCGATGCGCCGGTCGGTCGCCGTCACCGGCAGTTCAATAGTTGAGCGAGTCGTAGCCACCATAGTCACCGCCGTCTCCGGACAACTGCAAGGAAATATGATTCGGCGCGCAGATCGCCACCGCATGGGCGCGCGTCAGCCAACCCTGTTGCACGCAGTATTGGCGCGGGCCGGGATCGGCGCGCACGCGCGCGCGTCCGGGCTGGATCTCGATCACGCTGACGCCGAGCGCGCCTTGCACTTGCAGCATGCGCGGCGCGTTCAGCGCCACGTCGAGCACCACGAGACCGTCGCGTTTTACGATGGCGCGAGTTGCCTGACCGCCGCGCCAAAACAACGGATACGAGACGACGACCACAACCGCCATCGCAACGAGCACCAGCCAATCGCCGGGCTTCAGCAAGGTGCGCCAAGGCCGATGCGGCGCGCTTTGGGTCTGCGCTAACAGGGCGCGCAGCTCGTCCGGCAAGGCCACGCCTTAGCCCCTCATTCCATCAGGCTACGATGGCGCACCAACACCTGCACCGACGCGCGAAAGTGCGCCGCTAGGCGTTCGGCAAGAAACACCGAGCGATGCTGACCGCCGGTGCAGCCGATCGCCACCGTCAAATAAACCCGGTTGTCGCGGATATACGCCGGCAACCACTCGCCGACAAAGCGACGGATATCGGCCTCCATGCGCGACACTTCGACTTCGTTTTCGAGAAAGCGTATAACTTCGGCATCGCGACCGTTCAGCGGACGCAGCGCCGGATCGTAATGAGGATTCGGCAGGCAACGCACGTCGAACACCATATCGACATCGAGCGGAATGCCGTGTTTGAAACCGAAGGATTCGAACATCAACGTCAAGCCGCGCCCCCCGTCCAAAGCAACGAAATCTTTGATGAATGCGCGCAAAGCGTTCGGTCGCAAATGACTGGTGTCGATATGATGGCCCATCGAGGCCAAGACCTCCAGGGCGGCGCGCTCTTGGGCGATGGCCTCTTCCAAGGAGACGTTGCCGCCCGCCAAGGGATGGCGTCGCCGCGTTTCCGAGAAGCGCTGGATCAGCACGTCGTTATGCGCATCGAGAAACAGCAGGCGCAATTCCACCCCCGCCGCTTCGAGTTGCCGCATCTCCTGCGGTAAGCTGTCGATACTGACGCCGCCGCGCATATCCATCGCCACGGCGGCGCGATCATGCCCCGTTTGTCGCAAATACTCGGTCAGATTCGGCAATAACGGCGGTGGCAGGTTGTCGACGCAGTAATAGCCGGCGTCTTCGAGCACGTTCAGCGCAATCGACTTGCCCGAGCCGGAAAGGCCGCTAATCAATACAATTTGCATTATCGGTCGTCGCGAAGTTAAAACAACATGACATCCTGCTCTTTGTGGCGCTGCTGCACCATTTCGCCGAGCAGCTCGAACACTTCGTCGCTGGCCGCTTCCGCGGCGCGGAATTCTTCGAGAATCCGGCGGCGCGAGGTCGAGTCGGCTTCCCAATCGTGGTCGGTCAGTCGCATCGCCGCTTGTAAATGGGTGTGCAAGGCCTCATGCGGTACCGCCAGCTTGGGAAAGGCCGCCACCGAGGCGAAGCCCGCGCCTGACGCCTGCTGGTCATACCACTTGCCGAAACGGCAATCGTGTACGCCGATCTCCGTCACCGATTTGTATTCGCGCGAATCGCTGCCGGTAATTACGCCGATATAACCGCTTTGCTTATAGAACAGCACGTCGACCTTGGCGAGCGATGCGATGCTGACATCGTGCACGAAGGTGATTTTCGCCATGGCTTGGCGCGCCGCATCGGCCATGCTCATGAAGCGCTGCTCCGCGCCCGACGCCTGCTCGCTCGACGCTTGCGCCATCTTGCGCATGGCGTCGGAGTCCGACAGCATTTTGGCGGCGTCTTCATGCAGCTTTTTCATGATATTCGAGATTTCTTTCGACGCGGATTTACTCTTTTCGGCCAGTTTGCGCACTTCGTCGGCGACCACGGCGAAGCCGCGCCCCTGTTCGCCGGCGCGCGCCGCCTCGATCGCCGCATTCAAGGCCAACAGATTGGTCTGATCGGCGATATCCGAAATCACGCTGACCGAACTGCCGACCTGCTCCGACAGACGATAGAAGTCGCCGATCGCGCTACTGCTTTGCGTCACGCGCTCGCTGATCGAACGTAAGGCGTCGAGCACTTGCAAGACCTGATCCTGACTGGTCTCGGCGTTGCTGACGTTTTGTCGCGACAGATCGGAAAGTTCGGCGGTCGAATCGGAAATTCCCATCATGTCTTTCTGGTTCATATGCAGATTCTTGATCAGGTTTTCCGAGTTCAAGCGCCCGAGATCCGAAAGCAATTGGTTTCTTCGTTCGAAACGCACGTTTTGCGCCAGCGCATCGAGCGAGACATTGGTGCGCTTCAGGGCTTCGGCAAAAACGCCATGCAAACCGGCGGTCTGCGTGCGGCGATAGAACTTGCCCTCGGACGCACATTTCAATACGGTGCGCTGTTCGCGAAAGCAGGTTTCGAGTTGATCGAGCATGTCATTGAAATCCCAGCACACCTCGGCAAGCTCGTGTTCGCTCTGAATTTGGGTAATTCGCCGTCCTACTCGACCGGCCGCGACTTCGCGCATTGCGCCGGAGACCTCGTCCAAGAGCGCCAGATTGCCCTGCAAACGACGTAGATAGAGCAGACTGCTGCCGATCCCGATCGCCGACAGCATGCCGTAGGCCGCCAAACCTTGCGCACCGACGTTGCCATCGATCCATGACACCGCTGCCGCGATCAACAGCAGCAAATTCATTAGACCGAGCTGCAAGCGCGATTTAGAGAGAAAGAATGAATTCTTCATAGGTAACGCCTTTTTGCTGCAACACGCGATTCAACCACTCCAGGGACGCCGCGCATGCGTCGCGCGCTCCCGCTCGCTGCTCTTCGGTCAGCATGCTGCGATAGACATCCGTCATCGCATCGACCGCGCCGCGTTTAGGCTGGCGACGCACCGAAAAATAGCCGCTCGGCTTGCCGTTCGTATCGTAATCCGCCGTGACGTTGGCGAACACCCAGTAGTAGCTGCCGTCCTTGGCCATATTCTTCACGTAGGCAAAGCATTCGCGTTCGGCGGCGATGGTGTCCCAGAGAAATTTGAATACGCCTCTGGGCATATCCGGATGGCGAATAATATTGTGCTGAGAACCGAGTAGTTCGCCGATCGAGTATTTTGAAAATTCGACGAAAATTCGATTGCCGTAGGTGATCCGCCCTTTGAGATCGGTTCTCGAGACGATGAAATCCCCTTCGCGCATGACTACTTCCTGCTGCGTCGGTTGAATCGCGTGCTTCATGGTTATGAGGTCTCCGGTGGTGGCGTGGCTTGGTCGCGCGGCGCTTGCGGCTGGCGCAGACTGCCCGATATGACCTGAATGTTATATAAACGACACTCCAGCGGGCCATTGTACAACGGTATTTTTCGCGAGGTTTTCAGGCGAATCGATTTGGGTAGGCGGCTGTCGGCGGTCAGTAGCCAGGCATTCCAGCCCGCGAAGCGTTGTTTCAGCGCGTCGCCCAAGCGCGGGTACATCGCCGCCAACTCGTCTTCGTCGCCCATGCGTTCGCCGTAAGGCAGATTCGCCACCAGCACGCCTTCCGGCGCAGGCGCTGCGCGCTGCAACACATCCGCGTGTTCGACCGCGACCAAACCTTCGAATCCGGCATACGCCAGATTTTGCCGCGTGCGCGCCACCGCATCGGCGGAGATATCGCTGGCGAATAGCGGCAAGGGCCGGTCGATCGCGCGGCGGCGCTCGGCGGCGGCGCGCTGCAAACGCCGCCACGCGGTTTCGTCGAAGGATTTGAGTTGCTCGAAACCGAACTCGCCCGCGCCGCGCGATAAGCCCGGCGCATCGTCGAGACACATTTGCGCCGCTTCGAGTAAAAAAGTGCCGCTGCCGCACATCGGATCGAGCAAGGCCGCCGGCGGGTCGGCCAGCGCCTGCCATCCGGTCAAGCGCAAAATGCCCGCGGCAAGATTCTCCTTTAGGGGCGCATTCACCTTGGCGATTTTATGCCCGCGTAGATACAAGGCTTCGCCGGAGGTATCTACATACAACATCGCTTGCTGATTATGCAAAAAGATATGGATGCGCACTTCGGGATTGCGCGTGTTGACGCTGGGGCGACGCTGGGTGTCGGCGCGAAAGCGGTCGCACACCGCATCCTTGGTTTTCAGCGTGATGTATTCGAGGCTCTTGAGCGGCGAACGCACGGCGGTGACATAGACGCGGATCGAGCGATCCACCGAAAACAAGGCCGTCCAATCGACGTCGTAAGCCAGGCGATAGATGTCGGCCTCATTGCGATAGTCGCCTTGGGCGACGCGCCACAGCACGCGCGTCGCGATGCGCGATTCGAGATTGATGCGGTAGGCCACCGACCAATCGCCGCGACA
>DATETD010000336.1:0-4306 GCA_035283885.1 Rhodocyclaceae bacterium | reverse complement strand
AGCTTTAATGCGCCCGTCCGCCGCGTTGCCGGTCGAGCCGCCCGCCGTTGCGCCTGCGCCCGCAGTTACGTCTATCGCAGCGCCGCCACCGCTGCCTACGCCACCCCCCGCGCCGGTTCAGCCGTCGCCTGCGCCGCCGCCGGTTGCTGCAACGTCATCCGCGCCTCTATCCGTCCCGCCAGCGCCGACTTTTGCGTCGCCGCCAGTCGTCGTTGCCGCGCCGCTTGTCGACTTGTTCGCGCCGGAAGCGCCGGTCGTAGCGAAACCGATCGGCGAGGTCGATTGGCATGAGTTGTTGACGCGCTTGCCGCTGGTCGGGCCGGCCAAGCAATTGGCCCAGCATTGCGAGTTGTCGCTGTGCACCGAGGCGTCGATGCAGCTGCGTTTGTCGCCTGCGCATAAGCATTTGTTGCGTAAGCCGCCGCAGGAAAAATTGCAGGCTGCGTTGCAAGCCTGGTTCGAGCGACCGTTGCGTCTGGAGATCGAGCTTGCCGCAACGGCAAGCGAAACGCCGGCGGAGCGTAGTCGAACTGTGCAGCGCGAGCGTCAAGAGCGTGCGATCGCGTCGATAGAGAAAGACCCCTTTGTGCGCAAAGCGGTCGATCTGTTCGATGCGACGATCGATGAATCAACCATAAAACCGATTTAAGGAGCAGGACTATGAAGGGTGGAATCGCCGGGTTGTTGAAGCAGGCGCAGCAGATGCAGAACACGATGGCCAAGGCGCAGGAAGAGTTGGCCGCGATCGAAGTCGAAGGTCAGGCCGGCGCCGGGGCGGTGAAAATCGTCATGACGTGCAAGTACGACGTCAAGCGCGTGACCATCGATCCGTCGGTGATGGACGACAAGGAAATGCTCGAAGATCTGATCGCCGCCGCTTTGAACGACGCGACGCGCCGCGTCGAGACGACAACTCAGGAGAAAATGGGCGGTTTTGCCGCCGGCATGCAATTGCCGCCGGGCTTCAAAATGCCGTTTTAATTTCGATGGCGGCGAAAAACAGCCTCGACGAACTCGTCGAGGCCTTGCGCTGTTTGCCGGGCGTAGGACCCAAAGCGGCGCAGCGCATGGTGTATCACTTATTGCAACACGATAGGCGCGGCGCCGAACGCTTGGCGCGCGGGCTGGATGCGGCCTTACGGCGTTTGCATCATTGCGTGCGTTGCAACAACTTCACCGAAACCGACGTGTGCGAACGTTGCGCTTCGCCGCAGCGCGATGCCGCCTTGCTATGCGTGGTGGAAATGCCGATCGACGCCAATGCGATGGAGCAGACCCATGCGTTCAATGGCTTGTACTATGTGTTGATGGGCCGTCTGAGTCCCTTGGACGGCATCGGCCCGCGCGAATTGGCGTTCGAGCGCCTGCTCAAACGCGCCTGCGACGGCGAGGTGAGGGAAGTGATTCTGGCAACCAATTTCACCAACGAAGGCGAAGCGACCGCGCATACCTTGTCTGAATTATTGAATGCGCGTGGCGTCAAGGTCAGTCGTATCGCGCGCGGTTTGCCGGTCGGCGGCGAACTCGAGTATTCCGATGCGGCGACGGTGGCTCAGGCGATGATAGAGCGGCGGGAGTGGAAATGACGAAGGCAGAATCGGCAGGGCCATTAACCGGAGTTAAGGTGATCGAACTCGGCACATTGATCGCCGGGCCGTTCTGCACGCGAATTCTCGCGGAATTCGGCGCCGAAGTCGTCAAGATCGAAGCGCCGGGCGAAGGCGATCCGTTACGCAAATGGCGTAAGCTCTATCCGACCGAACACGGCGACACCTCCTTATGGTGGTTTTTGCAGTCGCGCAACAAGAAGTCGATCACGCTGAATCTCAAACACGCGGCGGCGGTCGAGATCGTCAAGAAGTTGGTTGCTACGGCGGATATTGTGGTCGAAAATTTCCGCCCCGGCGTGCTCGAAAAGCTCGGGTTGGGCTGGGAGGCGTTGTCGGCGCTCAATCCAGGCTTGGTGATGGTGCGGCTTTCGGGCTTCGGTCAAACCGGGCCGATGGCCGCCAAACCGGGGTTCGGCGCGATCGGCGAGTCGATGGGCGGTTTGCGCTATGTCACGGGCTTTGCGGATCGCCCGCCGGTCAAAACCGGGGTGTCGCTCGGCGATTCGATCGCGGCTTTGTGGGGCGCGTTCGGCGCGCTGATGGCCTTGCGCCATCGCGAAGTGAATGGCGGCGCAGGCCAAGTGGTGGATGTGGCCTTGTACGAGGCGGTGTTCGCCATGATGGAAAGCTTAGTGCCGGAGTTCGACGTCTTCGGCTTTATCCGCGAGCGCACGGGCAACGTCATGCCGGGCATTACGCCGTCGAACACCTACACCACGCGCGACGGCAAGCACATCATCGTCGGCGCCAATGGCGATGCGATTTTCCGCCGTTTGATGGCAGCGATGGGGCGCGACGATTTGGCGCAGGATACTCAACTGGCGAGCAACGCCGGACGCGACCGGCGCGCCGACGAGTTGTACGCCGCCATCGGCGCTTGGGTGGCGTCCGGCGACGCCGCGACGGTCTTAAGTCTGCTCAAGCAGGCGGATGTGCCGGCCTCCGAGATTTATTCGGTCGCCGACATGATGCGCGATCCGCAGTTTTTAGCGCGGGAGATGTTGCAAAAAGCCGTGCTGCCCGACGGCAAGGAATTTCGCATTCCGGGCATCGTGCCGAAACTTTCCTTGACTCCGGGTGAGACTCGGTGGTTGGGGCCGGCCTTGGGCGAGCATACCGACGAGGTTTTATTAAATTTAGGGTATGCCGAAAGCGATATCGTCCGTTTGCGGATGGATGGTGTTATCTGATTGTTTTATTGATGTTATTCCTGTATTCAAATAGGTCTAAACGAATTTCATTCGGGAGTTTTCGGCGCTTTCGACAATACTTGAGTAAAGCCGGGGCTTTAATCGCTGTGCGAGATTCGCTACAATCGCGCCTTTTTCCGGGTTCGCTCTTTTGCATTCAGGGACTATTACCATGAGTTGTGATGACAAAGTCGACTGCGGTCGGCGGCGTCTGCTGTTCGCTACGGCGGCGGTAGGCGGTGTGGCAGGGGTGGCGACGGCTGTGCCTTTTGTGGCCAGCATGATGCCTTCCGAACGCGCCAAATCGGCGGGGGCGCCCGTCGAGGTGGATATCAGTAGATTGGCGCCAGGCGAGATGATGACCGTCGAATGGCGCGGCAAACCGGTGTGGATCGTCAATCGCACCAAGGATCAGTTGGAGTCGCTGAAGAAAACCAACGAACTCGTCAGCGATCCTAAATCCGACAAGGATATGCAGCCAGAGTACTGTCGTAACGAGACCCGTTCGATCAAACCGGAAATTCTCGTTGCGGTCGGTATTTGCACGCATTTGGGATGTTCGCCGTCCGAGAAATTCAAGACCGGTGCGGATTCCGGGATCAGCGCCGACTGGGCCGGCGGCTTCGTGTGTCCGTGCCACGGTTCGACCTTCGATGTGGCGGGGCGCGTCTATAAGAGCAAACCCGCGCCCGACAATCTCGAAATTCCGCCGCATATGTATTTAGGCGACGCCAAGATCGTGATCGGCGAAGACAAGAAAGGGGCTTGAGCGTTATGAGCACTAAGAAAACCAAACCGAGCTTGCCGATGAGCTTGCTGAACTGGGTGGACGAGCGGTTTCCGCTGACTTCGACCTGGAAAGAGCACTTGTCGGAATACTATGCGCCGAAGAATTTCAATTTCTGGTACTTCTTCGGCTCACTGGCGATTCTGGTGCTGGTGATTCAGATCGTCACCGGCATCTTTCTGGTCATGCATTTCAAACCCGACGCCTCCTTGAACGCTGCCGGCGTGCCGGTGGCTTTCGCCAGCGTCGAATACATCATGCGCGACGTGCCCTGGGGGTGGTTGATACGCTATCTGCATTCGACCGGCGCATCGGCCTTTTTCGTCGTGGTGTATCTGCATATCTTCCGCGGCATGCTGTACGGCTCGTACCGCAAACCGCGCGAACTGATCTGGGTGTTCGGCATGATGATTTTCCTGTGCCTGATGGCCGAAGCCTTCTTCGGTTATCTGCTACCGTGGGGGCAGATGTCGTTCTGGGGCGCGCAAGTGATCGTCAATCTGTTTTCGGCGATTCCCTTGATCGGGCCGGATCTATCGGTGTGGCTGCGCGGCGACTTCGTGGTCGGCGACTCGACCTTGAACCGTTTCTTCTCGTTCCATGTGATCGCCGTGCCGTTCGTGTTAGTCGGTTTGGTGGCAGCGCACATCATCGCCTTGCACGAAGTCGGGTCGAATAATCCCGACGGTGTGGAGATCAAAAAGAAGAAAGACGCCAAG
>DATETD010000335.1:0-3151 GCA_035283885.1 Rhodocyclaceae bacterium | reverse complement strand
GACGAGCCAGTCGAGCGGGCACGGAAGTTCGGCGACGATGGCGGCAATGGCGCGCGCGCCCTGGTCGCCGGCGACGTTGCAGGCGACGACCTGCCGCGGGCGGCTGTCCGCCAGCGTGCGCCGTAGCGTTTCGATGGCGTTCGCGTCGTCGTAAAGCAATGCGCCTTGCGCTATCCATATCCATCCGAGGTCGCGGCTCAAGCCCCATTTCAGGCGCGAATTGCCGGCATCCAGACAAAGCATCATGTCGCGGCTCTGAGCGAAATTTCGCCGGAGAGAATGCGCTCCAGTCCGTTGTCGCCGTCGAACAGCAAGGCGCCATCGTCGTCGACGCCGCGACAGTAGCCTTCGCGCGCGGCGGCAAAGTCCGACAACAGGCGCACCGGCGCATCTTGAAATGCATGACGCTGCAACCATTCGGCGCGTAGCGCGGCGAATCCGCCGCGCGCAAAGCGATCCATCGTATCGACGAGTTCTTTCAGGAGGCTCGCCAAAATCGTATTGCTATCGATGGCGCGGCTCAATGCGGTCGCCGTCGCGCGCAGTTCTTCGGGCAAATTGAGCGAAGAGCGCAAATTCACGCCGATGCCGATCACCGCTGCGTTGCGGTTGCCGGGAACCAATTCGATCAAAATGCCGCCCAGCTTTTTGCCGTCCTGCAGCAGATCGTTCGGCCATTTAAGCCGTATCGCAGGACTCGGCGAGCCGGAGGGCGCAGCCGTCGCGTCAGCGCCGACTTTCTCCAGCGCGCGCGCCACGGCCACCCCGACCGCCAGCGATAAGCCGGCGATCGCCGTATCGGCAGGGAAGCGCCATAGCATGGAAAACGTCAGGCTGTTGCCGATGCTGGAGATCCAAGTGCGACCGCGTCGTCCGCGCCCCGAGGTCTGCTCTAAGGCGACCACGGTGCTGCAGCCGGGAGCGCCCGCTTCGGCGCGGGCCAGCAAAATGGCGTTGGTCGAGCCGCACTGCGGCAGGATGTCGATCGCTAGACGGCGAGCATGCGCGCCGAGATGGGAAGATAGCGTGGGAAGATGAATAGCGGGAGGAGCCATAGGAATACGGTGATTGTCGGTAAGCGGCGTGAAAAATAGCGCAAACTGACTATACTTCAACGCTGCACTTTCTGCCGAAAGCCGGACATGTTTCGTGGACTTCCAGATTTGATCGTTTACTTAGTCGAACCGTCGGCGCTGCAAAGCCGGATGATTGTCGCCGCCCTGAACGCAGTCGGCGTGCGAAATATCCATCGTTATGCGACCGCCGCAGAGGCTTTGCAACGCATGCACGAGGCGCAACCGAACGTGGTGATTAGCGCTTTGTATTTGCCGGATATGTCGGGTACCGATTTGATACAGATCCTGCGGCGCGACGCCGAGTTCGAGCATTTGCCGTTTATCCTGATTTCCAGCGAGACCCGACCGCAAGTACTTGAACCCATGAGACAATCCGGCGCATGCGGCATATTGCCGAAGCCATTTACCGAGGCCCAGCTACGCCGCGCGCTACGATCCACCTTGGAGCTATTGGACGACGGCGGCAGCGACGACTCGTCTGGCATCGATTTCGAAAGTCTGCGCGTGCTGCTGGTCGACGACAGTGCAATGGCGCGCGGCTTTATCCGCCGCGTATTGGAAACTCTGGGGATCGCGCATTTCATCGAAGCGGAAAACGGCGTCGAAGCGGTGCTGGCCTTAGCCGACGCGATGGTCGATTTGGTGGTGACGGATTACAACATGCCGGAAATGGACGGCAAGGCGCTGATCGATCACATCCGCCAGAAAAGCTGGCAGACGACGGTGCCGATATTGATGGTCACCAGCGAATCGGATCAGGGGCGACTGGCGGCGGTGGAGGAAGCCGGGGTTTCCGGTATTTGCGATAAACCCTTCGAGCCGGGCATGGTCAAGAATCTGCTGCGCAAAGTGTTGCGACCCGAGTTCGATTGAACGATTTGCTTAACATCCAGCCATCGCAGGACGGCAATCCGTTTCTGTACGAAGAAGACGAGGTCGTGTCGCTGCATTTCGACTTCTCCTCGATCCAGAGCCGCATGGACAAGCGCGATCCATATGCATTGATACTGGATTACACGCGCACCATGATGGGCTTCCTCTTGTTTCAGCCGCAACCCGAGCGGATTGCGATGATCGGCCTAGGCGGCGGCTCGATCGCCAAATATTGCCACAAGCACTTACCCCGATCCCACTTTACGGCATTGGAGATCGATCCCAAAGTCATTGCACTGCGCGACCGTTTCGCGATTCCTCCGGACGGGCCGCAATTTCGAGTCGTTTGCATGGACGGCGCCGATTTCGTCCGCAGCCGCCCCGCCCCGCTCGACGTGCTGTTGATCGACGGATTCGACAGAGAGGGCCTACCGCGGCAGTTGTGCACACCGGGATTTTATGCTCATTGTTATTCGCGGCTGCGCGAAGGCGGCGTAATGGTCGTCAATCTGTGGAGCACCGACGGACGCAGCCCTATTTACGCCGCGCGCATTCGCGAAAGTTTCGGCGGTAAAGTGGTGGTGGTCGATACCGCCGACCGGACGAATAAAGTGGCGTTCGCCTACAAAGGGCCGGACTTTCCGCTTGCGGCGGCAACGCTCGACGAGCGAGTGCTCGCTTTGGATGCGACTCATCGGCTCGCCCTGCAGGCGACGGCGCAGAAAATTCAGCGACGCTCGCCTAAAAGAGCCGCAGCGGCGGCGCATCGCGCGCCACAGGACGAATCGTTAAAAGTCGGCGTCGGCGAGACGGCTCGATGATGGTACTATTTCCTCCGTTATACGCTTTCAGTCGCAACCACCGTCGCTTCGATCCTGGAAAATGATAGCCACCGACAATCCACAGACTCTGGTACGGGTAATCTCCGTTTTGGCCTGCCTCGCCGCGCTTTCCTGGGCCGGGATGGGGCTGCCGATGCGCATCGCCCCCGCTGCCGCATTGCGCGCCGCCGTCGCCAATATTTTGGTCATGGGCGGCATTCTGCTGACGATGCTGCGCGCCGGCGACGAAAGCTATCTATCCTATCAAGTCGCTTACCTGCTGATGCTCGCCGGATTGATCGCCTTCCGCTCCGGCTTGCAGAAACTCGCCGCCCTGCCGGTCAGCATAAAAGAAGATGTCGTCATCATGCTTTCGGCGGG
>DATETD010000334.1:0-3655 GCA_035283885.1 Rhodocyclaceae bacterium | reverse complement strand
CGCGCGGCGAAATCGGTCCGCGCGCCATCGATAGGGTGGTCCGCAGTGGCAATGGAGGCGGTAATGGAGGCGGCGAGTCGGCGCCCGATCTGACGACGCATAAAAGCCGTGTCGCTCAAGGGCGCATTTTGATCGTCGGGGTGGATAAGTTGCTGACGCAGATCGGCGCGTGCTGCAAACCGATGCCGCCGGATGCGATCACCGGCTTCGTCACGCGCGGACGCGGGGTTTCGGTGCATCGGGTCGATTGCAGCAATTACCGCAATATGGCGAATCGCAATCCCGAGCGCGTCATCAGTGCCGAGTGGGGCCCCGAGTGGGGCGGAGATTGGCGGGAAGGAGCGGATAAGGCGCGTCCGCCGATACTGTATTCGACCGATTTATGGTTGGAGGCCATCGATCGTCAAGGCTTGTTGCGCGATATTTCCGATGTGCTTTCACGCGAGAAGATCAATGTGACGGCGACAAAAACTCATTCGCATCAAGGTGTTGCGCGCATGAGCGTTACCATCGAAGTGTCCGGTACGCAGGTTTTGCATAGAACCTTGACGCTGTTGCGCGAAGTCTCCGGGGTCACGCTGGCGCAGCGGCGCTGATTCAGCAGATTGCCAATCGCGGCGGGGTATCGATGCGGCGAGCGATATGCGTCAGATGTAAATGGGGGAGCGCCGCATGCAGCTTTTCCGGAAAGGCCGAGGCATGCAGGGCGATATGTCCTTGGCTCGTCGGCATAGGCGCCGCATGCGCCAATCGTTGCGTTTGTCGCGCGACGGCCGTGGCGACATCGACCAATTGCGCCCCCAAGTGCGCCGGTGAGCCGATCAATGTGTTCAGCATCGGAGCGAGAAAGCTGTAATGGGTGCAGCCGAGCACGAAACGGTCGACGTTTTTTTGCAATAAGGGTTCGATGCGCATGCGAGCGTCGTCGAGTAGGGTGGGCGCGTCTAGCCTCAAGGTTTCGATCTGAGTGGCCCAGCCTGGACAGGGTTCGACGAATACCTCGACATGCTGGGCGTGACGCTGAATCAATTGCGCCAGCCGGTGGCTCCTGCTGGTCGCTTCGGTCGCCAAGATGGCGATGCGTCGCGTCCGGCTGTGTTGCGCCGCCGGTTTGACGCCGGGTTCGACGCCGACCACCGGCAATCCGGGATGAGCCGCACGCAATGCCGAAACGGCGGCGGCGGTCGCCGTATTGCAGGCCACTACCAACAGCGTGCAGCCTTGGTCGATCAAATAACGACCGATCGCCAGTACTCGCGCCTGAATCGTGCGTTCGTTTTTATTGCCGTAGGGCAGATGCGCGGTATCGGCAAAATAAATGAAATCCGTATGCGGCAGCGCCTCGATCAGCGCCGCCAAAACCGAAAGCCCGCCCAAGCCGGAATCGAAGACGCCTATCATAAATTATTTGGACGTGGATGGGGCGTTTGCGCCTGCGACGAGCGAGGAATGACGACGTTGATTTCCTTCATGGGGCAAACTATACTTCAGCCCGCTTGCGCGCTCAAGCGTCGGCGTTCGATAGTATGCTATCGACAATGTCGTCTTGCAGTGTCGTCTCGCAATGTAGTCTCGTTTTTGGAGGTAATGAATATGTCTAACGATACCGTAGGGGATATTGCGGAGAGCACGGCGGTCGCTGTCGTCGAGCCGGAAAGCGAGAGCGGGGCTGCACGCAAGCGGCGGCGGGCGCTAGAAGCCGATATTTGCATCAAAAATCATGTGATCGCCGCCATGGGTCTAGGGTTGATTCCTTCGGTGCTCGTGGATATCGTCGGCGTGACCGGGGTCGAGGTGAAGATGATCCGCGATCTGGCGGTGATCTATCGTTTTCCGGTGCCGACCAAGCTGGTCGCGTATAAGGTCTTGATTTCGTTGATCGGTAGTATCGGGCCGCTGTATTTTGCGGCGAAAATGCACTCTGCGATGAAAGGCGTGCCTTTGCTCGGACATGCGGTGTATGTCGGCTTTCTGTCGCTTTCCAGCGGGGTGGCGGTATATGCGGTCGGAAAAATTTTTCAGGAACACTACGAATCCGGCGGCACTTTTCTCAGTAGCGACAACAGCGTATTGCGCAAGTTCTTTAAGGAAAAGCACAAAGAGGGGCGGGGAGTCGTGCCGACCTGGGTAGCGCAAGCCACTTGATCGAGGGATGGGTATAAGTGATTTTAGACGACGATAAACGCTGGTTTCCGTTCGGTTTCGGCAATGTTTTGGCGCCGGTGCGTCTGTTCTGTTTACCGTTCGCCGGCGGCGGCGCTTCGTTTTTCATGCCTTGGCGTAAGTCCTTGCCCGATGTCGCCGTGGTTCCGGTGCAATATCCCGGTCGTGAAACCCGCATGAACGAGCCGTGTTTTCAGGAATTGGGCCATCTAGTGGACGGATTGGCGTGGGCGATCATGCATCGCCTGGATCGTCCCTATGCGATATTGGGCTATAGTCTGGGCGCCAAGGCGGGGTTTGCCGTGGTTCATCGCCTGATTGCTCTGGGCGCTCCTGCGCCGAATCTGTTCATTGCGGCGGCGCATGGCGCTCCCGATGCGAAACCGGTGCATCCGGGCGCTCACCATTTACCGGACAGCGAGTTTAACGAGCATATCCGGCGCTATGGCGGCATGCCCGAAATCGTGTTTCAAGATCCCGATCTCGCGCGGCTGCTGCTGCCGGTGTTGCGCGCCGATATCGCTTTGGTCGAACATACGGTGCCGACCCAGCCTTTGCCGTGCCCGATTTTGGCGTATGGCGGCAGTCAGGACGCCGCCGCTACGGCGACGATGATGGATGAATGGAAGCGCTTTGCCGACGATCGGTTTGCGATGCGCAGTTTTCACGGCGGGCATTTTTTCGCCCGGACGGATAGCGAATTCTTGCCGACCTTGGCGCGCGATTTGGCGCAGGCGATGCACTATTGAATATTCGGATTGACGAGCGAACGGATATCGTCAATACTTCTTGGATTTTTCTTAGAATATTTGTCTATATATTTATGACGAAATGGAAAGTTGGACTGCTCGGGGCGGTTGGCGCTTGGATGATGGGCATCGCTTTAACCGGGCAAGCCGTGGCGGATGAAGTTCCGCTCGTATCGCCTTGGCGTTATAGCGGCTTCGGCACCGTCGGCCTCGTCACCGATAACAATGGCGAAATCTCCACTTCGCGCGATATCAACCGTAGCGCTCGCGAGGCTCAATATTATCGGGACGCCACCATTTGGACGATGGATACGCGTATCGGCGGTCAAGTCGAATATCGGATCAACCCCGACGCCGAGCTGGTCGGTCAAGCGGTATGGCGCGACCAGCCGCGCAACGACATCGACAAGACCATCGAATTGGCGTATGTCGCTTGGCGTCCGGCGCCGAATGTCTCGATGCGTCTCGGACGCATCAATTACGATGCGTTCTTGATGTCGGATCATCGCAACGTCGGCTATGCCTATACATGGGTGCGTCCGCCGATCGAGTTTTATTCGTGGATTCCAATGTACTCGATCGACGGTATCGACGCTGCATGGGATGTCGACGACGAAAGCGGGCGCTGGCGCATCAAGGCGCAGGGCGGCGCCTCCAAGCAATCGGTCGCGATGGGAGGGGCGCCGAAAAACATCTTCGAATTCGCCGGAAATAATTTGCACGGTATTTCGGTTACGCGTACT
>DATETD010000333.1:0-3680 GCA_035283885.1 Rhodocyclaceae bacterium | reverse complement strand
TGATTGCCAAGTCGATACCTAAGTCGGGTAATTACAGCGGTGCGGTTCCATTTATGGAGCATGCGGACTGGCTCAGGAATTTCGCGCGCGTGCGGCATCTCGACGCGATGGCCGTCAAGCTGCGTTCGCTGGAGCAACGATTGGCTGAATTGGAGAATAAATAATGAACGCTAGCGTAGCGGAATCGGAAGTCAAGAAGAGTGCGGACGGCGCCGTCGCCGGTCTATCGCCGATGGATATCGGTCAGATTTTGAATTATTTACCGCATCGTTATCCGTTTTTACTGGTCGATCGGGTGTTGGAGGTTGTTCCAGGCGAAAGAATCGTCGCCCTCAAAAACGTAACCATCAACGAACCCTTTTTCCCCGGTCATTATCCGCACCACCCGGTGATGCCGGGGGTGTTGATTGTCGAAGCGATGGCGCAAACGGCGGCGATACTGGCGTTCCGCACCATGGATAAAATGCCCGATAATAATTCGGTGTATTATTTCGTCGGTATCGACAATGCACGCTTCAAAAAGCCGGTGGGGCCTGGCGATCAGTTGCGCATCGAGGTTAACCTGAGCGCCGCCAAACGCGGCATCTGGAAATTCAGCGCGTGGGCGATGGTCGACGGTCATATGGTGGCCGAAGCCGAATTGATTTGCGCCGACCGTCCTTTGCCGCGATCATGATCCATCCGACCGCGCTGGTTCATCCTGCCGCAAAACTCGGCGCTGGCGTGACGGTCGGCGCCTACTCGATGATCGGCGAGCATGTCGAAATCGGCGATAACACCGCCGTCGGACCGCATGTAGTCGTTACCGGTCATACGCGAATCGGCAGCGACAATAAAATTTTCCAGTTCTGCTCGCTGGGCGAACAGCCGCAGGACAAAAAATATGGCGGCGAAGCGACGCGCCTGGAAATCGGCGACCGCAACACGATTCGCGAGTTCTGCACCTTCAATTGCGGCACGGTGCAAGATGTCGGCGTGACGCGTTTGGGGTCGGATAACTGGATCATGGCGTATGTCCATCTGGCGCATGACTGCCAGGTCGGCAATCGAACCATTTTCGCCAACAACGCGCAACTTGCCGGTCATGTGCAGGTCGCCGATTGGGCGATTTTGGGCGGTTTTACGGCGGTGCATCAATTCGTCAGGATAGGCGCGCACAGCATGACCGGCCTGGGTTCCGTGTTGCTGTCGGATCTGCCGCCGTATGTGATGGCGTCGGGCCATCCGATCGAACCGCATGGAATCAACATCGAAGGTTTGCGGCGACGCGGTTTTTCCGCCGAAGTCATTTTGGCGTTGAAACGCGCCTACAAAACGATCTACAAGCAGGGTTTGCGCTTGGAGGAAGCGTGCAAGCTGATCGAAGCCGATGCCGCCGACAGCCCCGAACTGCGGGTGCTACTCGAATTTTTAACTTACCCCGGTCGGGGAATCGTCCGATAACGTGCTCATGGAGTCGAACGTATCGTCCTTGCGAATCGCCATGGTGGCGGGCGAAGCGTCCAGCGATCAGTTGGCGTCGCATCTTATCGTCGCCTTGCAAAGCGAATTGCCGAACTGTAATTTTTACGGCATCGGCGGGCCGCGCATGCAACGCTACGGCTTCAAATCGCTGTGGCCCGCCGAAATGCTGGCGGTGCGCGGTTACGCCGAGGTGTTGAAGCACTATCGCGAAATCACGCGTATGCGGCGCAAATTTCTGGCGCAGTTGCTGGAGAATAAACCCGACGCCTTTATCGGCGTCGATGGCTCGGATTTCAATCTGTGGCTCGAAAAGCGCTTGAAGCGGGCCGGGGTGCCGACGATACATTTCGTCAGCCCGTCGATCTGGGCATGGCGCAAAAACCGGATGAAGAAAATCATCCAATCGGTTACGCATATTCTGGCGCTCTATCCTTTCGAGCCGGATCTGTATCGGGGTACGCCGGTGAAATGCACCTTCGTCGGTCATCCGCTCGCCGATGTGGTGCCCTTGGAGGTCGATCAGCGCGCGATGCGCGAACGCTTGGGCATTATGCCCGACAAGCCCGTGATCGCTTTGTTGCCGGGCAGTCGTCAATCCGAATTGCATTATATGGCGGAAACGTTTATCGAGACGGCGCGCTTGCTGCTGTTGCGCTATCCGTCGGCGCAGTTTCTGGTGCCGCTGATATCGCGCGAAACGCGCGAGCAATTTCAAACGGCCTTATGGAAAGCAAAAGCCGAAGAACTGCCGGTGACCTTGATGTTCGGCCATGCCGCCGACGCCATCGCGGCGAGCGACGGCGTGTTGGTGGCGAGCGGCACCGCGACGCTGGAGACCGCATTGGTCGGACGTCCGATGGTGATCGCGTATAAGATGTCGCCATGGACCTGGCGTTTGATGCGCGGCATGCGATATCTACCCTGGATCGGCTTGCCGAATATTCTGGCGCGAAATTATGTCGTGCCCGAATTTTTGCAAGACGAGGCCACGCCGGAAAATCTGGCGCAAGCCTTGGGGAATTTACTCGTCGACCGTCAGGTGCGCACTCAAATCACGCGCGTTTTCGGCAGCATCCATCGCCATTTGCGCCAAAATACCGCCCAAAAAGCGGCGCAGGCGATTCTGCCTTATCTCAGGCCGCGCTGATATGCATCTATGTGGAGTGGATGAAGCCGGGCGCGGCCCGCTGGCCGGACCCGTCTATGCTGCGGCGGTGATTCTCGATCCCGCGCACCCTATCGTCGGCTTGGACGATTCCAAAAAATTATCGGAAAAAAAGCGCGATGCCCTGGCGCTGGAAATTCGGCAATTCGCGTGCGCCTACGCCATCGCTTCGGCTTCGGTGGAAGAAATCGATCGGCTGAATATCTTGCAGGCCACGCTGTTGGCGATGCAACGTGCGGTGCAGGCCTTGTCGCTACGACCGGACGAAGCCTTGATCGACGGCAATCGCTGCCCGTCGCTGGCGATGCCGTGCCGCGCGATTATCGGCGGCGACGCTCTGGAACCGGCGATATCGGCGGCCTCGATCCTGGCCAAAACCGCGCGCGACGCCGAGATGCTGCGCATCCACCGGCAATTCCCCGAATACGGTCTCGATCGGCATAAAGGCTACGGCACGGCGCTGCATCTTGCCGCCTTGCGCAAATTCGGCGTCGCCGAATTCCATCGCAAGAGCTTCGCCCCCGTGCGCGCTTTGCTGTAAGCATGGCGCGCAGCGTCGTCCGCAGTGTCGTTCGCAGTGTCGTAATTGGCTCGCGCGATAACGCCGGATTCAAGGCTTTGCGCGCCCTGGTCGCCGATCCGCGCGAGCCGCGCCGACAAGGGCGCACGATAGTCGATGGCGTGCATTTGGTCGAAACCTGTTTGCAACGCGGCGTCGCGATCCAGCACTTGCTGTTGAGCGAAAGCGGACAAGAAAAGCCTGAAATCCAGTCCTTGCTGCAACATTCAGCCGCTATCGATCGGCTGATCTTGAAAGACGGCTTGTTTCGCGAACTCTCGGGCGTGACGCATCCACTCGGAATCGCCGCGGTTATCGGCATTCCACCGTTTGCCGAGGGCAATCCATCGGGCGATGCCGTATTGCTGGACGCCGTACAGGATGCCGGCAATGTCGGCGCCATTTTGCGCAGCGCCGCCGCCGCGGGCGTAGGCACGGCCTACCTGGGAACCGGTTGCGCCGGCGCCTGGACGCCGCGCGTATTGCGCGCCG
>DATETD010000332.1:0-3933 GCA_035283885.1 Rhodocyclaceae bacterium | reverse complement strand
TTGATGGAATTGAAGTCGCCGTTATAGCTATCGGTAATCTTCGGCGGGATGTCGCCCTTGGAGATGCGGTCGACGTAGTTGGCGGCGACGTTCAGCGGCCCGATCACGGCATCGAGCGTGTCATTGACGCCTTTGACGATCTTGCGATAGTCGCCTTGGTATCTGTCAACATCGGCACGGGTGGAGAGCTGACCATCCACCGCCGCCTGCGCGAGACGGCTGGCTTCGGCACTCATGTTTTTGACGGATGCGACCGCCTTGTCCAGCGCACGCAGCACCATCCCAACTTCGTCTTTGCCCGAGGTATCGATCTTCATGCCGAAATCGCCCACGGCAATTTTCTCGGCAATACCCACCGCTTCATTCACCGGGCGAGTGATGGAGCGAGTGATCCAAACGGCGATAACGACGCCGAAAACGATAGCGGCGATCGCAAGACCGAGCATCAAACTGAAGGCGGCTTGGTAATCCCGACCGGCCTGTTCGACCAAACCGGCGTTCCACTTTTCCTGAAGATCGATCATGGCGTCGAGGTCGGCCAGCCATTTGGCCTGCGGCTCACGCGCGTCCCGCATCAGCACCATGCCGCCCTCGGCGCTAAAGCCTGCCAGCGCCAATTGCATCGCCTTGTCGATCAGGGGCTTGACCACCGCCTGGTCGTTCTTGATATTCTCCATGAGTTTTTTGCCGGCATCGATCTTCAGCATGCCCGCCAGCTTGTCGCGCATCGCGTTGTATTCGTTGCGCGCCGCGACGATGCTTTCGGACTCGCGCTGCTTGTCGGATACCTCTTCAGCCAACGCCATATTGCGCACCGAGCGGGCGATAATATTGACCTGATTGATCATCTGGTTGCTCAAACCGATCTTAACGGCGTTTTCCTTGATCGCCACTTCAAAATTGCCCTGAACGGCAGCTAGCCGGGTGATACCGATGAAGGCGATCAGCACCAACAGTATCAATACAAAACCAAAGCCCAGCCCCAGACGCGTTACGATTTTCATCCCAGCTATCCTTTTTTTCTTACTTCAAGCGGGACCCCGTGCTTGGGCGCACCGTCGGCAGTCCAAGCACGGGGTGTCCCATTTAAGAGGAAATCCCAAATTATTTGTCGAGCGCTTCGGTCAGCGCGGTGATCTTGGCGAAGCGATCTTTCTGGACGACAGTGAGCAGCCGCTTCGCTTCGTCTTCCTTCCCGGCCACGAGCGCATCGCGCAATTCCTTGTCGCGCGTATCCAAGAACGCGGTGACGACGGTTTTCAGTTCGGCGAATTGCGCTTCCTTACCGGCGGGCGCCTTCAAGGCAGCGAGTGCGGTCTTGGCGGCAGCGGACTTTTCGTCTGCCGCTTTCCATTGCGCTGGCTGGCGCGAGTCCTTATTCATCAGCAGATCGATCATCGACGTCCGAACCGCCAATACCTTCTCGCGAACATCGCCGAACTGCCCTGCTTGGGCAGCGAAAGAACATAGAGACAACCAGACGACGGCGCTTGCAGTCAACAGCTTTTTCATAACACGACTCCTTGATAAAAATTTAACGCGGCTTTGCAGAAAATCCCATGACTCGCATGAGTGTTTGAAGCCGCACCCCCATTGCAAAATGGGAGAACAACGGCTTCCAGTAGGGATTTTGACAGTCTACGCCGACTAGGGTCAACTGAAATTTGACATCGACCATCCGATCGAAGCGCCCCGATGCAGCTTACCTATAAAGCATACTCAATGCGCCTCGCCCACCCCCGTCAGCCCCGGCGCGCGTTCGCTGACCACCGCCAACGAAGCGATCTCATCGACCGACAACACGCGCTGAATATTCAGGATAATCACGAACTTGCCGTTGATCTTGCCCATGCCATCAATGAAGTCGGCGCGAATCTTGGCGCCGGAGGCCGGCGGCGGTTCGCCAGATCGATCACACTGCAAATAAACGCCGACATCATCGGTATCTCGGCCAGACGCCCTCATTCGACGATTCCCCTTCCTCGAAGACATTGACAGCCATACCGCCCGCCGCTTTGCTCAGGCGGTCGTCGTTAGTCCAGAATTCCGCACAGCCATGGTGCAAGGCCGTGGCCAAATGCAGAGCATCCGGGGTTTTCAGTCCATGACGAGCGCGCAACCGAGCGGCTCGATCGAAGACATTATCATCGACAGCAAGCCATTTCTGCGCCGCCAGAAAGTCTTCGTAATCCGCTATAAGTTCCGCTGCCGCGTCTCGAAGCGGTTTAACGATAACCTCCAATCTAACCAGCGGCGAAACACAGAGCAAGACGTCGCTATGCTTTGCGAGAAATCGCCGCATCCGTTCGCTAAACGGCGGAACATCTTCAATGAGATAGATAACGACGCATGCATCCAGGTAAATGCTTTGCGTCATCGCTCGTTCCAATCGTTGCGCAGTGCTTCGATACGCGCTTGAACTTCGGCTGGGTCGGCAGACGGGCGCTTGGCGAAGCGCGGCGACGCCAGCAACTCAAGCGCCTTGGCGGCGCTACCCTGTTCGCCGACCTCCGCCCCTTGCCCGGATGGCAGCAAAGTCAAATAGGCGCGACCGGTGGGCATAAACGAAAGCGGCTCCAACGGATGGATACGTCCGCTTGCATCGATTTCAACTTCGATAGTTTGCAGCATCAATGCGCCTCGCCCACCCCCGTCAGCCCCGGCGCGCGTTCGCTGACCACCGCCAACGAAGCGATCTCATCGACCGACAGCACACGCTGAATATTCAGGATAATCACGAACTTGCCGTTGATCTTGCCCATGCCTTCGATGAAGTCGGCGCGAATCTTGGCGCCGAAGGCCGGCGGCGGTTCGATTTCGGCTTTCGAGACTTCCAGCACTTCCGACACCGCATCGACCACCACGCCGATATCGTGCTTATCCTCGCCATTCGCCAGTTCGATAATCACGATGCAAGTACGCCGCGATATCTCGGTCTGATGGCCGCCGAAACGCGCCGCCAAATCGATCACCGGCACCACGCTGCCGCGCAGATTGATCACGCCGCGGATAAACGCCGGCATCATCGGTATCTCGGTCAACTGGCCGTATTCGATGATCTCCTTGACGTTGAGTATCCCCACGGCGTACATCTCGCCGCTGAGTTGGAAGGTCAGATACTGCTGAACCTCCACCGCCGCCGCGGCAGCCGCTGCGGCGGCGGCGGCCTTGCTCTCCGTTCTGGATCGTTGTTGCACTAGCTGTCCCATCGTCCGCTCCTTTTAATAACGTTCGAAATCGTTTTCGCTATGCGCCACGGCAGTCGCTCGCCGCGGTTTAGCCGCTGCGGCTCGTGGTTTGGCAGCCGTCCTGCCGGCGCCGACTTTCGAGCCGCCTTCGACGTTGAAGAAGCTCATGAGGTCTTGCAACTGCGCCGCTTGTCCGCCCATTTCTTCGGCAGTCGCCGCGAGTTGTTCCGAAGCGGACGCGTTTTGCTGCGTCGCCTTGTTAAGCTGCCCCATTGCGCCGTTGATCTGGCCGACGCCGGACGATTGCTCCTGGCTCGCGGCGGCGATTTCCTGCACCAAGTCCGAGGTCTTCTTGATCGACGGCACCATTTGATCGAGCAAGGTTCCGGCGCGTTCGGCCATTTTCACCGACGATCCCGCCAACTGGCCGATCTCTTGCGCGGCGATCTGGCTGCGCTAGGCAAGCTTGCGCACTTCCGCCGCCACCACCGCAAAGCCTTTGCCATGTTCGCCCGCGCGCGCCGCTTCGATTGCCGCGTTCAAGGCGAGTAAGTTGGTCTGATAGGCGATATCGTCGATAATGCCGATCTTGTCGGCGATCTGTTTCATCGCTTCCACCGTATCCTTCACCGCACCGCCGCCTTCCGTGGCTTCGACCGAGGATTTGGTCGCCATGTTGTCGGTCACCTTGGCGTTTTCGGTGTTCTGCGTAATCGAGGCGGTCATCTGCTCGATGCTGGCGGTG
>DATETD010000331.1:0-6263 GCA_035283885.1 Rhodocyclaceae bacterium | reverse complement strand
ATGTCGTGCTCGGCTTTGCGAATCCCGTCGTACAGCTTTCGGGCGGCTACAGCGGTTCGGCGTTCGAAAATCGCATCCCGCGGTTGGATCTCGTCGTCGGGTCGGCGGCGGCTTTCGGTACGGGGGCCACGCCGCTGAATGTCATGGCGCTGCCGCCCGGCAATCAGGCGCATCGGCTGCATCTGGCCGGCGGCTATAACGCCTCGGGGGCGTTGCGCACGACGTTTAAGGCGTCGTATTCCGTGGCGCGGCAGAACGAAGCGTTTATCCAAACGACGCCGACTTTCGCCGGATCGCGCGGCTCGCTCGAAGGGAAAGTCGCGACGAGTTTGTTCTTTGCCGATGTGACGGCGCGGCCCATGGAGCGGCTGGATCTGACGGCCTCGTTGCGTTTCGAGGATCAGGACGATAAAACCCCGGCGAGTCGATTCATTACAGCGGCGGCGCCGTCCGCCGCGCCGGGACTTGGGACTGCCGGCGTTACGGGGTTCAATATTCCGCGCTCGCATAAGCAGCTCAAAGGGCTGGTCGAGACGGGTTATCGCTTCGACGACGGCTATCGTCTGGTCGGCGCCTTGGAGCAGGAGAAGATTTCGCGCACCATTCCCGTCCAATACCGCCGTATCGGCTATCGCGAAAAGACCGACGAGACGCAAGCCCGTATCGAACTCAAGCGCATGCTGTCGGAAACGCTGAACGGTTCGCTGGCCTGGGTGCATAGCGTGCGCGGCGGCAGCGACTATAGCGACGATACCTATGCCAAAGCCACGTCGCCGACCAATCAGGTCGGCTCGCTGATGTGGGCGGATCGGCAGCGCAATAAGCTGCGGCTGACCGTCGATTGGTTGCCGGCGGAGCAATGGTCGTTGCAGTTGATCGGCGATCTGGCCGACGACCGCTATGCGGGTCGCAATCTCGGCCCGCGTCATGGGCGCGCGAGCTTCGTCTCGGCGGATCTGGCGTATGCTCTGAGCGAGAAATGGAAGCTGGGCGCATGGCTATCGCAAGAGCGCAGCCTGACCGACCAGTCGGCGCGCTCGGATCTGGCGGCGGCGGCGCCCAATCCGAATATTCTGTGGGACGCGCGTTTGCTGAATCTGACTTCGGCGTGGGGTTTCAACCTGAAAGGCAAGCCCCTGGCATCGCTGGAGCTTGGCGTCGATCTAAGCGCTGCGATCAACCGCAGCGTGCAGGGCATCGATAAAACCGGCGGAGTCGGGACGGCAAGCCCCGCGTCGCTGCCCGATTTCTATTACCGCCAGTTGACGCTCAAGCTGTTCGCCGACTATGCGCTGGATCCTTATTCGAGCGTGCGTGGCGATTTGATCTACGACCGACGGCGCACCGACGATTGGACGTGGCGGAACTGGGTGTATAGCGCCGTCTCGGACGGCACGACCCTCAGCCAGCCGCCGGCCAAGAATACGGTGTTTCTCGGCGCGAGTTATCGCTATCGATTCCGCTAGCCGATCGAAAGTCGGCGCTGGCGGGACGGCTTGGGCGGATGAAATGGGCGGATGAATTGGGCAAGCGATAGCCTCTGGCGTCCGCACAATCCCCTTGTGCTTTGTGCGGAACAACGCGGACATTATAGGCAAAGAAAAAGGCCGCAAGCCTTGATATTTCAGAGCTTTGCGGCCTTTTGTGGAATGCATTGGGAATGCTTTTTGGTGCGGGGGGGTGACTCGAATAGTCGAGTCAATAGATTGATAGTATTGATGTTTTATTTTTAAAAATTCAAATATGCCCCCAAATGTGCCCCCAGGCGAGCGAACCTAGGGGCAAAACCGGCTCACCGCTATCGTCGGGCAGGGGGTTTATTTGTTGTGGTGGGGCATTGCCGCCCAGGGTGAGGCCATGGGGACTTCGTTACGCTGTAACGGGCGTCTATGTTCTCAGCCGAAAATGTAAAAACCCGGCGCGAGGCCGGGTTTGTTTTCTGCCGTGTTGCCGCTTGTCGCTTGGCCTCCGGTGGCAGTCCTCGCGTGAGCGAGCCGGTGCAATCCCATACCGCAACCCCAACCCCACTTTGTTGGGATCGCCCCAAGCCTATGGGTTTACTCTCTCGGCTTGGGCTAGAGAAAATTACGCGCCCGGATTGCGATACAGTCCGCGCCAATCGATCACGCCGACGCCGAAATCAAGACGGCATTTGATGCCGAATACGTCGCGAATGAATTCTTCGCGCTCTTCGTAGTATGGGCGAGGCTGACCGGCAAGGTAGGCACGGACGATGGTATCGATTTGCGCAGGGCTGGCGGCCAGATACCACGCCGTTTCGCTGACGGCATCCAAACGCGGATCGGCAACGACTTGCAGCTTTTGTATCCAAGCGACGGTTGCATTCGTCGCTGCCGATGGAACGACGATACTCGATATGAGTTGCTCGGCTTTGGTTTCCAAGGCGACGGGAACAATCAGGTAGCGCGGCTGCGGGTCAATGTGACCCACTCCCGATATTCCTTTTTGCTTGCGCATCGCCGCGCGCGCTGCGCCTAACGAATCGATGCTCAACGCCGATCCTGTATTCGCAAGATTGCCATGGTCGGCATGAAAAAGAACTTTGCCATCGTTCATCGTTTGGCTGCCCGTCAGACGCTCATAAACCATATCGGCTTCAAGACGGCGCGACGCAGCGCCAAAGGCTGAGGGCAGTTGCGTGAATGCCGATGTGTCGTCATTGACGAGCATCTGCCGCGTGATTTCCAGCACCCGCCCATAGGTCTTGACCGTGAAGCTTTCAGCGCCTTCGCCAAAGCTGCCGGATTTATATTCGCCATGCTCAACGACTTCCAGCAATCCCGGCGCTTCAGAGAGGGATAGCAGCGTTTGCTTTTTGAAGTCGGGCACTTCGCGTTCCGCTGTCCAAATGGAATGCGTTCCGGGTTCGCTCTCGTAGCCCAGGCGTAACGCTTTGCCTGCGGTATCGGCCAGTAGCGCCGGGAAGTCGCTAGTACTCAGCGCGGCCTTGATAACTTCGGATCGGCTCATATCGCGTGTGGATCGCCCTTGCAGCGATAAGATACTCTCGGCCATCATCAGCACGTTATGGCGTTTAAGATCGCGGCATGCCGGGGATGGGTCGGGCACCTGCACCCCCGCGCGCATCAGCAGGGTGTCGGCTGCCGCCGCCTTGAAGTCGCGCAGGCGGGTGCAGTCGTTGCGCATATCAGGCACATAATTGCTGGCAATCGGCTCCCTCCCGAAAGCATATAACTCAAGCAATTTGGTATTTGCTTGATCGACGGTGCAGGCTGGATCGTTTTGGCAGGCGGCGAGCAATCTATCAGCCCCTTCCAGCCGCATCGATTTTGCAAAGCTCTGTTTGATGTCGGCGCGGCGCTTCTGATCGGCAGCCAAGATAGCGGCAGCATTAGGGTCTGCTGGCGTGTTTACGGTTTGTGCAGCGACTGAGGTCGGCATGGTAATACGTCCTTTCAGGTGGGTAGGAATGGCGTGGTAACGGGATGGGTCGAAGCTGGCGGCCATACCGTGAGGGGAAATGATTTCATCGGCGAAACCGGCGGCCTGCGCTTCACTGGCGGTGAACCAAGTTTCTGCGGCCATGATGTCGATTATTTGCGCTTTGCTTTTGCCGGACTTTTGTTCGTAGGCCGACACCATCGAAGATGCGGCTTTATCCAATACGTCTGCCGATTTTCTTAGCTCGTCGGAGTTGCCGCTTGCATTTAGCCATGGGGCGTGAATCATCATCAAGGCATTGTCGGCGATGCGGATCGTGTCGCCTGCCATGGCGATATAGCTGGCGATACTGAGCGCCCATCCGGTGATTTCGACGATGACCCGTGCCGGATGACTCTTCAAGGCGTTGTAGATGGCTGCGCCGTCTTGGACGCTGCCGCCGGGCGAGTTCATCAACAGGGTGATGGTGCGCACGTCGCCGATGGCGGCCAGTTGTTCGATGAATGTGGCGGCGCTTACGCCAAATGCGCCAACCTCATCGTAGACGCTCAGGACGGCGGTCGCCCCTTGCGATTTGATGCTGTACCATGTTTTCATTTCTTTGCTCGCGAATGTAAGGTGCGAGCATATTCATGTAATCCGAACCAAATGAATATATGGGGGTTTGTTCTACCACCTTCGCCTGAAGGCCGGACGCGGTGGCGGGAATGCCGACGCCGACACGCCAAGCATCGAACAGGGCTTGCTTCCAGCGCGGCCAATCGGCGGGCGGGCGGCCTGCGTTGCGGTATTGCTTGTTCCATACCGGGATCAAGCGGCGCACTTCAACGGCCAATCGTTGGCAGCGTTCCCAAGTGGATACCGCAGGATCGAGGGCGATGCCGTCGAGGGCTTCGGCCAAGTGCCGGTCACGGGTTTGATAGGCGATCACGGTTCGAATGTGCCGCTGACCGCCGGCGGATAGCCCCAGGGCGGCATCCAACCCGTTAGCCTCGCCACGGACATACGCCAGTAAGCCGATCACCAGCCATTCGCGCGTGGCCGCCGAAATGTCGCGAAATTGGATAAGCGATGTCAGCAGGTCGGCAAGCAGGGGCTGGGAGTGTTCGTTTAGCGATGATTGGCTCATGTCGGCTCCTTTGATTCGGCTTGCTGTGTCATCCCATCGGCGGCAGGTAGAAACTTCATCTCCCGTGCGCCTTTGGCTAAATCGCTGAGTACCTGTTCGATTTCAGTGGATAGCACCGCATGACATTCGCGCTCGGTGGCGATGGCAGCTAAACGGCCCGACAGCTTATCGGCGATAAGCTCAAACCCTGACCGGGTATAGGCGGCCAAGTTGGTTACTGCGAACCGGACTCCTTCGACATCCACCAAAGAACCGCGCAAAACTGCATTTTGCAATTCGACGCGTTCCCGCTGGGCGCGCGATAACCCGGCGCGCTCGGTCGTCAAGTCAAGATCACCCTTGGCAAGCCGACCGGCGGCCTGCTCGCGCAGTCGGGCGATGTAGGCTAACCGGATCGTCGATAGATCGGCAGAGCGCCAATCGATACCCAGCTCGCTCATGAGCTGACTTACCGCCGACTGACTCAAACCCAAATGTACTGCAATATCATTCTGATTCAACACTTTATAACCCCCTTAAGAATGTTCCATGACTAGACCGCAAGAGGGGTTCTAATCACCCGTGTCTAAGACCCCTCCGGAGAACCTAAGAAATCAATGAGTTACACCTACCGACCGATCCAACTTCAACCATGGAGCTTGGCGAGTCAAGCGGGTTGTCATTGCATCGCGGCGACGACTAGACCGGCTCGCGCCCACACCCCCTATCGACTATCGATTAAGTCGATTAAGTCGATTAACTCTACCCGCCCGGCTGATTCCGGCCTCGGGTGTCCCCCCCCCCCATCGACTATCGATTAAGTCGATTAACTCGACAAACCCAAGTTAATCGACTTAATCGACTTTATCGACTGTCGATAGGGGGTAAGAGCCTAAGTCATTAATATAAATAAATATAATACTTAAAAATAGCTCTTTGGCGATTAACTCGCCTAAGTCGATAGACACTTCGGATTGACGAAGTACCACACCGACGGCGGCGCTTTCTTGTTCGGCACCTTGTCTTCCCTCAGTACGTCGCGATCTATCAGCCGCTGCGCTGCTGCCGTAAGTCTTTCGATCTTGCGGAAGCGCCCTTCCATCGCCTTCTGGCAGTCATGCCGCTTGAAGGATGCCAAGCCGTTGGCGCGCACCCAGCGCAGCACCGCCATCGCATCGGCGTCGGCTCCATCGGCACCGAGTAAGCCGAACGCCTCATGCGCATGCAGGATCAGCAGACGCGCCAGCTCGGTCGCTCTGACCACTGCCGATTCGTTAATGACCTCTGCCGCTAATCCGGTTTCGGCGACCTCGATCAAGCCCGCCACGCGCGCCGCCGCGCCGGGTAGCTTGCTGGTCCAGTCGCTGATACTTTCCAGCTTGCCGCCTTCGCCTTGCCCGCGCTCGATCTCTTCGGCAAAGTCCAACCAACAGGCCTTTGCCGCGACCGTGAAGGGCAGCACACGCGGTTTGCCGGGGATCGCCTGGCGCTTATCCAGCAACGCGAACAAACTCGCCTCATAGGCGCTATGCGTCGCTGCGGGGATCGGCACCCGCCGGCGCACGTCGCGCTTGCCGACATTGCTTTCCGGGATGGCGTAGAGAAAGCGCGCCAGTAGCCCCGAATCGCGAAAGCGCCGCCCGCTCGCCACATCGGCCATGATGCCCGGCTGTAACGCCAAGCCGAAACTCAAGGCCGGACGTTCGAGATACGCCTCGCGCTCGGCTCGATC
>DATETD010000330.1:0-3243 GCA_035283885.1 Rhodocyclaceae bacterium | reverse complement strand
GCCCAGCAACAACAACGACCGATGCGCAGCTTTCCCGCGGCCTATCCGATGTTGCGGCTGGATCGCATCTACCAACGCGGCATGATCGCGTTGCATGCCCAACGTCATGCTGGCCCTCCATGGTCGGCGATTTCCGACCATGCGGCGCTGTGCGCGCAGTTTGCCGTGCCGCAGACTCGATTGAAGTGAAACGCGCGATGCACTCCGGCTTCCTGCCCGGCAATCAAATCGCCCTGCTCGAAACCGGCGCAGAGTTCTTTCCGGCGCTGACCGCCGCCATCGCCGCGGCGCAGCACGAAATCCAACTCGAAACCTATATTTTCGCCGACGACAGTACCGGTCGCCGCATTGCCGCCGCCTTAACGAGCGCCGCGCAACGCGGCGTCGCCGTGCGCCTGCTGGTCGACGGTTTCGGCTCGCGCGAATTCGTCGCCGGACTGGGGGCGGCGCTGATCGCCGGCGGCGTCCAACTGTTGGTGTATCGCCCCGATCCTCCATCGATGAAACTGCGCCGCTATCGCCTGCGCCGCCTGCATCGCAAACTGGCGGTCGTCGACGGCAGAACGGCGTTTATCGGCGGCGTCAATATCGTCGACGACTATAACGAAGGCGAGACCGACCAGCCTCGGCTCGACTACGCCTTACGCATCGAAGGCCCGCTCGTAACCCGGATTCACGCCGCGATGCGCCATGTCTGGCGTCTGGTGCGCTGGTCGACGCTCGGTCGCCGTCCGCCGCAACCGCCGCCGCCGCCCCTGCCTGCGCCGCCCTGCGGCCCGATCGCTGCCGCCTTGCTGATTCGCGACAATCTGCGTCATCGCCGCGACATCGAAAACGCCTATCTCGCCGCCATCGGGCAGGCGCAGTACGAAATCGTCGTCGCCAATGCCTATTTCCTACCCGGCATGCGCCTGCGGCATGCGCTGCGCGCCGCCGCGCGCCGCGGCGTCAGCGTCGTGCTGCTGCTGCAAGGCCGCGTCGAGCATGTGCTGCAACACTACGCCACTCAGGCCTTATACGCCTCGCTACTTGCCAGCGGCATCCGGATTTACGAATATCGAGCAAGCTATCTGCACGCCAAAGTCGCGGTGATCGACCATCGCTGGGCCACGGTCGGCTCGTCGAATATCGACCCGTTCAGCCTGCTGCTGGCGCGCGAAGCCAATGTCGTGATCCGCAACACCCGCTTCAGCCTCAAACTGCGCCGCCGCCTACTGCACGCGATCGCCACCGGCGCCACGGAAATCCGCCTTGACGATCTGCAACGACAATCGTGGCTCGTCACGCTCGCCGGCAAGCTAGCTTATGGCATAGTACGGCTACTACTCGACGTCAGCGGCTATTCGCGCCACTATGCCGAGTAATATGGGCCGAATAAAATACATCGATCGCTTACAATGCGCATTCGCCCCGCTTTCACGCCGAGGATATCCAGATGAACCGACAATCCAATAAGCATCACTCCGACGACGATGACGCCGCCAAGCTCTCGTTCGGCGCGCGCCTCAAAGGCTCGGCGCAAAAAATAGGCTTGGCGGGCCTAAACGCCATTTTCAAAGCGCAGGAAAGCAGCCAAGTCACCTATAGCCTCTTGCTCGAAGAAGGCGAAAACCTACAGCAACGCGCATTGGACCTCTCCACCGAAAGCTTATCGCAAGCCAGTGGCATGCTGCGGCAGTTAGAAGAGTTGGCGGAAGAGCAGGTCGCCGTCGCGATGAAATCGCTGGGACTCACCACCCGCAAAGATATTCAGGCGCTCTCCAAGCGCGTCGAGCAACTCACCGCCCAGGTCAAAGCGATCAACGACAACCTCAACGCCGGCAAAGCCGCACTGCACGCCGCGACCGAGAAAGAGCGCCCGGAATAAGGCGCCGCTTATCCGTCCCGCCAGCGCCGACTTTTACCACGCCGCCTTAAAGCGGCAGTCCCAGCATTTCCGCCGCATGACGGCGTGTGGTGTCGGTGATTTTTTCGCCGCCGAGCATGCGCGCGATCTCGCCGATGCGGCCTGCGTCGTCGAGCGCGGTCACCGACGATAAGGTCATGCCTTTGCGCGTTTCCTTGGAAATCGACCATTGCCAATTCGCCTGCGCCGCGACTTGCGGCAAGTGGGTGACGCACAGCACCTGACGGCTGAGGCCCAACTCTTTCAGCATGCGCCCGACGATTTCGGCGACGCGCCCGCCGATGCCGACGTCGACTTCGTCGAAAATCAGCGTTTCGACCGCCGTCGCTTGGCTGGCGATCACCTGCAAAGCCAAGCCGATACGCGACAGTTCGCCGCCCGAAGCCACTTTCGCCAAGGAGCGTAGCGGCTGGCCCGCATTCGCGGTCACGCAAAATTCGACCTCTTCGAGACCATGCGCTGCGCCTTCCGCCAACGGCGTCAGCACCACCGCGAAACGTCCGCCGGCCATCGCCAGCTCCTGCATGCCGGCGGTTACCGCCTCGGTCAAGGCTTTCGCGGTGCGCGTGCGCAAGCTCGTCAGTTTCTGCGCTTTTTTCTGGAAGTCCGCATGCGTCTGGCGTTCGCGCTCCGCCAAGGCGTGCGGATCGGCGCGCAAGCTGAGTTCGTCGAACGAGGCTTGCATCTGCTGCAACACGCTAGGCAGTTCTTCGGGTGCGGCGCGGTGCTTGCGCGCCATCTGGGTGACGGCGTCGATCCGTCGATCCAGTTCGGCAAGCCGCGCCGGATCAAGCTCCAGCCTATCCTGATAGCGCCGTAACGCCAGCGCCGACTCTTGCAATTGAATCAAGGCGCTATCGAGCAGTTGCGCCGCTTCGTTCAGGCTGACGTCGACCGAGGACAGCTCCATCAGCCGCGCCCCCACATGGTGCAGCACCGGCAGCGCCGCCGCTTCGCCTTCCTCCATGACGCCGAGCGCCTCGGCAGCGCCGGCCAGCAACTCATGTGCATTGCTTAATCGGCGTTGCTCTAGCTCCTCCTCCCGCCACTGGACGGGGTCGAACCCCAAGTCCGTCAGTTCCTTGAGCTGCCATTCGAGCAATTCGCGTTGCCGCGCGCTGGTTTCGACATCCTTTTCGGCGTTCAGCCGCGCCTCGCGCGCGGTGCGCCACGCGGCATACGCCTCGGCGACGTCGCGCGCCACCGTTTGCGCGCCGGCATGGCTATCGAGCAAGGCGCGTTGCGCTTCGACGCGCAGCAGCGAGTGATGCGCATGCTGGCCGTGAATATCCGCAAGGAATTCGGCGATTTCGCGCAGTTGCCCCAAGGTCGCCGCC
>DATETD010000329.1:0-5351 GCA_035283885.1 Rhodocyclaceae bacterium | reverse complement strand
CGCTATGGATAAGGCCTTGATGCCGTCCTTGACGGCGGCGGCGGCGCGCACTGCGGCAGCGACTGCCGCCGGCGAGGTCGAAGCGCGTTTCGATCTGTCCGTGGTCAACGCGCCGGCGTCGCAAGTCTTCATGGCGCTGGTGTCGGGCACGCGCTACAGCATGCTGATGCCGCCGGATTTGAGCGGCGCCATCACCATCAACCTCAAGGATGTGACGGTGATGGAAGCGCTCGAAACCCTACGCGAATTGTACGGTTATGAATTCAAGTTGCAAGGCAAACGCATTTTCATCGAACCCAACACCTTGAAAAGCCGGGTATTTCAGATCAATTATCTTTCGAGTCAGCGCCAGGGCAGCAGCACTTTGCGCGTCTCGGGCAGTTCGATCGCCAGCAGCGGCAGCGGCGCCGGCGCGGGCAACAGCGCCACCGCCGCCTCGACCACCTCGTCCTCGGTGCAACCCATTCCGGGTGCGGGGACGCCGACCGCATCCTCGTCGGGCAACGACACCAGCCGCGTCAGTATGACGAGCCAAAACGATTTTTGGGGCGACCTGAACCGGGCATTGACGTCGATTATCGGTAACGTCGAAGGGCGTAGCGTGGTGGTCAATCCCTCCTCGGGCGTCGTGATGGTGCGCGCCATGCCTTTGGAACTGCGCAACGTCGAAAACTACCTGCGCGCCACGCAGTTGATCGCCGAACGGCAAGTGATGCTCGAAGCCAAAATCATCGACGTCACGCTGTCCGAAGACTTTCAGTCCGGGGTGAATTGGAGCGCCTTCAACTCGGTGGAGCGCGGCTATACCGCCGTCGGCGTGGCGCAACCGGGCGTATCGCTGACCGCGGGCGCCGCCGCGACCGCTCAGACTCTGGGTTCGGGCATTAGCGCCACGCCGGGCAAGTTCGGCGCGCTGTCGACCGCAACGGTCGGCAAGGGCTTTATCGGCTTGGCCTTGCAAACCGCCAATTTCGCGGCGCTGCTGAATTTTCTCGAAACCCAGGGCAATGTCTCGGTGCTGTCGTCGCCGCGCATCGCCACCTTGAACAACCAGAAAGCCGTGCTCAAAGTCGGCACCGACGAATTGTTCGTCACCAATTTATCGCTGGGCGTGCCCTCGACCAGCACCACTACCGGCACCGCGCCGAGCCTGACCTTGCAACCGTATTTTTCGGGCATTTCGCTCGACGTTACGCCGCAGATCGACGATGAAGGTAGCATCATTTTGCATGTGCATCCGGCGGTCAGCACCGTCGTCGAAAAAGAAAAGATCATCGATCTCGGCGCGCAAGGCACGTTTCGCTTGCCCTTGGCCACGAGCAGCATCAACGAGACCGACAGCATCGTGCGGGTGCAGGACGGCAATATCGTCGCGATCGGCGGCTTGATGCGCCAGGAACAATCGTCCGACCGTTCGCAACTGCCGGGCGCGAGCGGCGCATTCGCTTCGATACTGGGACAGCGCAATTCCGGCATGCGCAAACGCGAACTGGTGATTTTGATCAAGCCGACCATGATACAAAACGACCGTACTTGGGTGCAGGATATTAAAGACACGCAGCAGCGTTTGCAAAATACGCCGCCGATCTTTCCGCCGCCTGCGCCGTCCTCCGTTGCTCCTGCGCCCGCCGAAAACGCTGCGGGAGGCATGCCGGCAGGTTGAGCGATGTATCTACAGCACTTCGGCTTGAACGAATTTCCTTTCGGCATTACGCCGGATGTGAGTTTCATCTATTCCGGCGACTCCCATCAGGAAGCGCTCAACACCTTATTGATCGGCCTGAACTCCGGCGAAGGCTTCATCAAGATCACCGGCGAAGTCGGCACCGGCAAGACCTTGTTATTGCGACGATTTCTCGCCACGCGCCATGAAAGTCAAGTCGTCGCCTATCTCCCCAATCCGATGCTGGAATCGCAGGTGTTGCTGATGGCTTTGGCCGAGGAACTGGGCTTGGCCTACGATGCGAGCCAAAGCGCCTTCCACCTCATCAAGGATATCAATCGACACTTGCTCGATATGGCCGCCCAGGGCAAAACCGTGGTGGTTTGCATCGACGAAGCCCAATGCATGCCGATCGAGACCCTGGAAACCTTGCGCCTGCTCTCGAATCTCGAAACCGAAAAACACAAACTGCTGCAAGTGGTGATGTTCGGCCAGCCCGAACTGGATGCGCATCTGGCGAATCCGGCGGTGCGGCAACTGCGTCAGCGCATCGTGATGCATTATCGCTTGAGCGGCTTACGCGCCGCCGAAACCGGCTACTATCTGACGCATCGCCTGCGCATCGCCGGCCATCGCGACGGCGATATCTTCGCGCCCGGCGCGGTGCGGCTGTTGCATCGTCTGTCGGGCGGCATCCCGCGTTTGCTCAACGTGTTGACGCATAAGGCCTTGCTGCTGGCGTATGGCGAAGGCAAAGGGCGGGTGAATCGCAGCCATGTCGTCAAATCGGCCCACGATACGCCGGGCGCATTGACGCGACGCGGGTGGCTGCATTGGCTGCCCGGCTTCGGTCGCGATAGCCGCATTTCATAGGAACGCGCCATGAGTCTGGTCAATCAAGTGTTGCGCGACCTCGACGCCCGTCGCGCCATCGACGGCGCGCGCTCGGGCTTGCCCGAGGCCGTAACGCCCTTGGCGCGTCGGCAAGAACACGGCCCGGCCTCGCCATGGCGTTGGATCGGTCTGCTGGCCGCCATCGCTGTTGCAGCCAGCCTGGTTTGGGCGTGGACTAGCGGTCGTTTCAACCGCCCAGCGCCGCCGCTCGTTGCCATCGCGCCTCTGGCGGCGCCTCCAACGACGGTCGTACCGCCGCTGCCGCTCATCACCCCCGCCGCCCCTGCCGCTCCCATTGCACCGCCGACCAGCACGCCCGATCCTATTCCGCTCGCGCCCCCCGTCGTCGAGAAAGAACTGCCGCCGCCGACATCGCTGACGTTTTTCCGTTTGGATACACGCCTGTCGAAAACCTCGGCAAACAAATCCGCCGAGCCTGGTCTCTTCAAAGCGGACGACGCCAAGCTTGCCGACAGTGCGCCCCCGCCGGCGGCAACAAGCGCCACGGCCATCGACATCGCGCCGCGCGTCGATAAGCACATGCGCCAACTGCGCGCCGAAGAGCGCGCCGAGACCGAATTTCAGCGCGGACAAACGGCGCAACGCCAAGGGCAAAGCGCCGAAGCCTTGGCGTTTTATCGCAATGCGCTGCAACTGCAAAACGATCACGCGAATGCGCGCGCCGCGCTGGCGGCGTTGCTGATCGAGGCCAAACAATTCGCCGAAGCCGAAGAACTCCTGCGCCAGGGGATAGAACTCGCGGCGTCGCGTCGCATGTCGGTGCTGATGCTGGCGCGCTTGCTCGTCGAGCGCAACCAGCTCGTCGCCGCACTCGAACTGCTGCAAAAACATGCCGATCTCGGCCAGCAAAGCCCTGAATATCATGGTTTTACCGCCACCTTGCTCAATCGTAGCGGTCGCGCGCGCGAAGCTGCCGAGCATTATGCCGCCGCCACGCGCCTGGCGCCGAACGAAGCGCGCTGGTGGGCCGGTTTGGGCATGGCGCTGGAAGCCGAAGGCAAGCCGCCCGCCGCGCGCGAAGCCTTCCAGAAAGCGCACAGCCTGCCGGGCTTGCCCGCCGATCTTGCGCAGCATGTCGAGCAACGGTTGAAATAGCGCCCGCCGATGTGGAAACCGATTCTGGCGATTTCGCTCGGCGCGGCGCTCGGCGCCGTGTTGCGCTGGCAATTAGGGCTTAAGCTCAATAGTCTGCTGCCCTCCTTACCGCCAGGCACCTTGGCCGCCAACCTGATCGGTGGCTATATCGTCGGTCTGGCCGTCGCCTTCCTGGCGCAAGCGCCGTCGATTGCGCCCGAATGGCGGCTATTTCTCATCACGGGTTTTTGCGGCGGATTGACCACCTTCTCGACCTTTTCCGCCGAAGTCGTTATGCTCTTGCAAGCCGGGAAGTGGGTCTGGGCGATGAGCGCCGTTGTCGTGCATGTGACCGGCGCTTTGCTGGCGACTTTGGCCGGGCTGGCGACCTGGCGACTATTCGAACCGTCTTGAGGAGGATGCGATGAAAGGCTATCAAATCAGTTTCTTCACTCAGCAAGATCGACGCCATCATCATAAACCGCTGGCCGAATGGCTGATGCTGACGGCGCGCGATCTCGGCTTGCGCGGCGCCACCGTCGTCGCCGCGAGCGAAGGTTACGGCCAGCATCGCCGCGTCCATTCCGCGCACTTTTTCGAGTTGGCCGATCAACCGCAAGAAGTCGTGCTGGTCGCGACCGAAGCAGAAACCGAACGGCTCTTCGCGCGGCTGAAAAACGAAGGCGTGCATCTGTTCTATGTTAAAACGCCGGTGGAGTTCGGCGTGCTCGGCGAAGGCGGCAACGCATCCGAACTCCCGGCCGGGTAAAGATTGGGGAACAAATATCCGACCGCATGCAGCGGAAAACCGACGCGCACTCTCCCTTTTGGCGTGTCGGATCGCATCAGCCCTTCGGCCAAGAGCGCAGTCAGCACATCACGGGCGGTGCGTTCCGCTAGCCCGGCGACACGTCCCGCCTCCATACGCTCCATTGTCCCCATCGCGAAAACATGCAGAAAGAGGTGGGCCGATTCGGGCTTCAGGTCGAGGCGAACCCGCTGAAAATAGGCGTTTATTCGCGTCTTGACATCGTCGATGGCGAATGCTTTCGCCATATAGTTCGCCTGATCGACCGCCGTTCGGGCGGAGTAGGCGCAAAACTCGGCCAGTCGTTGCTCCGACAAATGGCCTCGTCCATCGAGGTCGCCCATGCGAGGCTCATCGGCGGCGGCAAGCCTTGCTTTGTATTCGTCGGCGCTTTTAGCAAATCCGCGCGACATCGACCATAAACCGCTTTCATTGACCCCGCAGCGGCGCAACAGTTGTTCGTCGTAAAAATCAACCACACATCTCCCTTCCTGCCGATTTGTGCGCCGATATTAACAGTTTAGTTTCATCGTGTTACGAACTTTTGTGCGTCGGTTTCGCCGATCTTGCCGCCGATATCGATTACGATTGATCGCGCTTAAAAGTCGGCGCTGGCGAGACGGCGCCGGGCGCACAGTCGGTTGTTAGGCGAGCGAATCCGTCAGCCCAAGCTGCGCCATCACCTCCTGCGCCAAGGCCAGGCAGGCGGTGAGCCCCGGCGATTCGATGCCGAAGAGATTGACGAGTCCGGTGCAGCCGTGCGCGGCGGCGGATTGGATCATGAAGTCGTCGGCGAATGCCTGCGGCGAGCCGAGTTTGGGGCGAACGCCCGCATAGCCCGGTGCGAGGCGCTCCAGCGCGCATTCGGGCCAGTAACGGCAAATTGCCGCA